>WRKH01000147.1 GCA_009778175.1 Turicibacter sp. | reverse complement strand
CCCCCCCCGAAAATTTAGCGTTGTTCCGAAAAACAAAGAGTTGAAAATTTGGTAAAATTTAAAAAATTGAGGGGGATACGGCAGAGCCCTGGGGTCTTAATGCTTAAAAAGGGGAAAAATATGGGATTTTTGAAAACAAAAGCGAAGCCTGGGGACGTTGCACGAGATCGTTTGAAATTTGTACTGATACACGATCGGTCTAATTGTTCCCCGAAACTGCTTGAGAAGATGAAGTTGGATATTGTAAAGGTAATATCGAAGTATATGCTAGTAGACGAGCAATCGATGGATATACAAATAATGCACAGCGACAGTAACGATAGTGATATACCTGTCCTGTTTGCCAATGTACCAGTTATGAGTATAAGAAAGGAGCCGCATTGAATACACTGAATGTTGCACTTATAAAGAGAGAAGTTAGGGTGCTAAAGGGTTTTGATTTTTTCCTTGTGCTGCTTGTTTTGGCTTTGTCGATCTTTGGTGTCTTCATGGTAGAGGCAGTGGCAAGGCTGCTGCCGATATACAGCCACCTGCCAGCACAACAGCAATTCCATATCGCAACGGGTTTTTTTGTTATGCTTATCGTTGCGTTCGTGGATTATAGGATTATCGCAAGGTTGTATATACCGATTTATGTGGTGTGTATGGCGTTGTTGACGGTGGTTTTGATAATCGGACCAGACAATATGACCGCAACGGCTCGTTGGATTCGATTAAGTATCGGAGGTTTGGATTTGAGCGTACAACCTTCGGAAATCGCCAAGCTATTTTTAATAGTATCGCTATCGACTTTCATCAGCAAGTTTGAGAATGTCAACCGTGTACACATAATAGCCCTCTACTTAGCTTTGACGGCAGTTCCGGTTATCTTTGTCGTATTGCAACTCGCCCTTTCCGCCGCTGTTGTGCTGCTTACGGTTGGGCTTGTAATTCTGTTTTTGAGCGGCTTGTATCTGCGGACAATACTAATCACAACAATTCTAGCCTTGCCCGCAGCCATAATGACATACCTGGATATGCACCGCCAACAACCGATTTTCATTACCCAAATTCTAACGGAAAGACAATGGATACGGATTCAGACATTTATCAACCCGATACCTGGCTCGGACGAACATATGCAGGTAGAACGCTCGATTTTTGCAATAGGCAGCGGCGGCTTAAACGGTCTCGGATTTCAAGAAAATTTAACATTTGTAATCCACGGACACAACGATTTCGTCTTTGCCGTGGCAGGAGAGCAGTTTGGATTCACAGGCAGTCTTTTGATTCTGGCAACCATTGGAACTATCATAATAAAATGTTTCACAACCGCCTATCGTGCCGTTGACAAACTGGGTATGCTTCTAGCGGGCGGAGTGGGAGGTTTGCTCCTATTTCAAACTTTCGTAAATGTAGGTGTTGTTACTGGAATGTTGCCAAACACAGGAATACCTTTCCCCTTTATGTCGTATGGAGGCACACATATGTGGACGCATATGGCAGCCATCGGGCTAGTCCTAAATGTGGGGATAATCCGCCGTCGCGAGGATATATCAGGCGAGCCTTATTATCAAATTTAACTTCTCAAAATTGAGGCTGTCTCTCGAGCTGAAACGCTTGGCGTAGAAAGGGTTTTTGTATGAATGTTGCGTTGTTGGCACACGATAATAAGAAAAAACTTATGGAAAATCTGTGCATAGCGTATAGATATATTTTGATTAGGCACACTTTGTTTGCAACGGGTACAACTGGACAGATAGTGGAGCAAGCGATAAATATACCGATAAAAAAATATCTACCAGGGCTTTTGGGGGGCGAGCAGCAGCTGGGTTCGCAGATAACGCATAACGATGTAGATTTGGTAATTTTTTTAAGGGATCCGCTGCATAAGAAACAGAATGAACCCGAGATAGGTTTGGTACATAGGCTTTGCGATGTATACAATATCCCGCTAGCCAGTAATTTAGCGACCGCCGAGGCGTTGTTACAGGCACT
Organism: Turicibacter sp.; assembly: GCA_009778175.1. Lineage (GTDB taxonomy): Bacteria > Bacillota > Clostridia > Lachnospirales > WQUN01 > WRKH01. The sequence goes on along the minus strand of WRKH01000147.1, from coordinate 4,136 downwards.
CGACAGGGGCGATTTAGATTGGCGATTGAATATAGGGAAATAACACCGCAAAATTCTAGCATGAAATGTAAAACAGAGCAACGCCTCAAACAAGTTGAATTTTAAAAAGATGCGGGTCTGGGGGCGCGCCCCCAGCGGGGTCAAGGGGCAGAGCCCCTTGCGGGGTGTGGGGCAGAGCCCCACGGTTTTCGGGAGAGGTTATGGAAAATAGAGCAACATTATTGCTTGCACTTACTGCGGTGATATGGGGTGTGGGTTTTGTTGCCCAATCAGCGGCTATGTCCTTTATGGGCCCGCTTACTTTTAACGCTGTGCGATTCATTTTGGCGTGTGCCGCATTAATACCAGTCGCCATGAAATTTGAAAAAGGCGGTATAAATAGAGCCACTATACGAGCAGGCTTAATAAGCGGTTTTATCGTCTTTCTAGCCTCTACCCTGCAACAGTTTGGCATCTACATTACAGGTTCGGCAGGAAAATCGGCATTTCTCACAGGAATGTACATAATTCTAGTACCTATTTTGGGCGTTTTCATCGGACGAAAAACCACGCCGTTTGTATGGGCGGGGGCAATCTTGGCGAGCATAGGTATCTATTTTATAAGTGCCCCTGACGGGCTTACCGTTATAGATGTGGGTACTGTGCTTTTAACCCTTTGTGCGGTCGTTTGGGCTGTGGATATTTTGGTTATAGACGACTTTGTAAACGAAGAGACTAACCAAAACATTAAGCCGCTTAGCCTGTCTGTAGTTAGATGCTTTATTTGCGGAACACTTAGCCTCTTCGCTGCACTTATTTTCGAGGATGCACAGCCTGCGAACATACTGAATGGTTACATCCCCATACTGTATTCCGCCTTCATATCCGTAAGCCTTGCACATACCCTGCAAATCGTGGGGCAAAAACACGTTCCGCCTGGTCGTTCCGCTGTTATTTTCTCCATGGAGTCCGTCATGGGAGCCATCGCCGAGACCATAATACTTGGAATATTCTTGACCTTTACTGGATACATAGGCGGCGGGCTGATTTTTAGCGGAATAATTATATCGCAAATCAATTCCTTTTTCCCCAAAAAAGCCCATGAATAGGTCCCGTGAAAAAATGCAAAACAAAAAGGAAAAAGTCTCGATTTTTAACACGGAATATGGTAATATAAGGATAGATGTCAAGGCAACTATAGACTTTGCAGAAAGCTAAGGAATGTTCAAAAAGACCGAGGCTGTGCAATATTCAAAATACACATAGAACGAGGACTCCCATGTATAAAATTTTTCAAACTGACCGATTATGAATAACAAGATAATCGATGTGCTAATGGAGATACAAGAACAGTACGGCGATATGGTCTTCTACAGCCATCAAAAAACCAAGAACCTGCTGCATGATTTTGCACCTGGGCTGCATAAGGAACGCATACATATAAGCCAATTTTTGGAAATAAACGGCTATTTTCAACTAAAATATTCGGGACATTCATATCCGCTGATACGGGCTAGGCTGGCACAAAATTACATTGAAACCTTTGGTGTTTCTGATTCTGTGGCGATTTGGGTGCTGGACGTGTTTTCGGAGGTTTTGGGCTATTCCGATTTCAAGAATCTAGAAAACATACTACAGACCGAGCCTCAAATAGAGGAAATTCCCCATTTCGCCCCAAAAGAAGAACGAGAGAAGCCTTTCGAAAAACCTGTAGAAACGGCGGCAGAGGCTAAAGAAGAGCCGCCAAAGGAATCGAAAAAACCTCCAACGCCGTCAACGCCGTCAATCGAGGTAATCGAGGCAAAACCTGAAGAGAATATCATACTGCCGACCGCACCTCCCTTATCTCCAAAGCTCGACATGAAAACGAGAATTGCCGCAGATATGCATTCCGTGGCGGTCATGCCCGACGGCACGGTAAGAGCGGTAGGCCCCAACCACGACGGCGAGTGCAGGGTTGGTCATTGGCAGGGTATAAAAGCAGTGGCGGCGGGCCCGCATTTTACGGTTGCTTTGCGTGAAGACGGCACGGTTGTTGCGTGCGGCCGCAATGAATTTGGGCAATGCAATGTTTATCGCTGGCGAGACATTATACAGATTTCTGCGGGTGCAAGGCATACTGTAGGACTCAGGGCAGATGGCACTTTGGTAGCAACGGGTCAGAATAGCCATGGCGAGTGCAACGTATATCTATGGCAGAACATCGTACGTATTTCAGCGGGCTATCTATCCACCTTTGCAATAAAAAAAGATCGCACAGTTCTAGTAAAGGGCGATATAAAGGGGGCAAACCTCTCGGCAGGGCATCTATCGGGCGTTGAGGATATTGTAAACCCCTACAACTATCGTTCTTTGGTACTAAAACGCAACGGCCGTCTCGATATTCTGGGCGAGAACGAGAGTTTTAAAAAGAGTGTTTCCAAGTGGAGGGATTTAGCACAAATTTCCGCAGGGCCAGATTATTTTGCGGGGCTTTTCAAAGACGGCACTGTTCGTATTCTAGCCTATTATTGGACTCCTAACGGCATCGAGTGCAATGCTTATGATTGGGAAGATATAGAAGCCATAGCGGCAGGTCGTTTTCATCTGCTAGGCGTAAAAAAAGACGGTTCGGTAAAATCCGTTCTGATGCATCCCGCTAACAAAATGAACCGAGGTCAGTGTCGTGTAGACGACTGGAGACTGCTTTAGAGACAAAAATATTAGGACACAGACACCTAGAGGTGTCGCAAAGTCAAAAAGGAGAGTTTGATGAATTCCTTGAAAGAAAACGCTAAAATGCTATCGCAACACGGTGTGGTATACACGATAGTGCGATTTATTGCATCTGGCGGGCAGGGCGAAGTTTATGAAGTGGAGGATAAAAAATCGGGAAAGCGATACGCATTGAAATGGTATTTTAAACATTCCGCCACGGACTATCAAAAAAAATTGATAACAAGATTGATTTCACGAGGTGCTCCCGACCGACGATTCCTTTGGCCGCTCGATATGGTGGAACAAGAGGGGAAAAACGGGCTGTTTGGTTACATAATGGACTTGCGCCCGATTGAATACAAATCGATTTTAGACCTGATGAAACGCCGAGCCGAGCCGACCTTTGCAGCTCTTTGCATGGCAGGAATAAATCTGGCGGACGGCTACCAGTCGTTACATTCGCAAGGGCTTTGTTATCGGGATATTTCCTTTGGCAATCTATTCTTTAACCCAGCGGACGGCGATGTGCTTATTTGTGATAACGATAATGTAACGGTCAATCAAGATGCAGACGGCAATACAGAGGGGACTCCTCGTTTTATTGCTCCAGAGATCATCATCAGCAAAGCGTATCCGTCCACGCTAACCGATCTGTATTCGATGGCTGTGTTGCTCTTTTATATGCTGATGTTACATCATCCATTGGAGGGGGCAATCGAGGCAAATATAAAATGTTTGGACGGCAAGGCTATGGAGAAGATTTACGGCAAAGACCCTGTTTTCATATGGGATCCGCAAAATTCTGCCAACCGCCCCATTCCAGGCTATCAGGACAACGCCATCCTATTTTGGAACATTTACCCTGCTCACATTAAAAAACTTTTCACAACCGCTTTTACCGTGGGATTGAAGAATCCGAACAAACGAATTGTGGAAAATCAGTGGAAAGAGGCGATTATGCAGCTAAAAAACAGCATAATGTACTGCAATTATTGCGGACGTGAAAATTTCTATGATTTGCAAAGGGTAAAAGCCAAGGAAACCCATAACTGCTGGGGTTGCAATGGTGCAATAAACTTACCGCCCCGTATAAAAATCGGCTCGAATTTGGTCATGTTGAATCACAACACGGAGCTTTTTGTACATCACATAAAAAACAACTACGATTTCACAACACCGATCGGCAAAATAGCAAAGCACCCTCAAAACCCCAACCGTTGGGGGCTTACCAATCTAACGCAGGACAACTGGACTTTCATCAACAAAAACAACGAGTCCACAATAGTCCCCCCAAGCAAAAACGCACCGCTACAACCAGACTCCAAAATAAATTTTGGTGCCGCCGAGGGGCAAATAAAATAAAAACCGTGAGGCTCTGCACCGCACATAACACCAGAGCCCACGATTTTAGGTAGTGTCGAAAACAAGTTAAATTTTAAAAAAAGAGGCGGGGCTGGGGG
>WRKH01000146.1 GCA_009778175.1 Turicibacter sp. | reverse complement strand
CCCCAGCCCCCATGGGGGGCCAGCCCCCAGCCCCCCGCCACTTTGAAACTCGACAGTTCACTGGACTGTCTCCGGACAAACTTTAAATTTGGTTTGGGTTTGGGGAATGTCAGGGGGGTTGGCTGGGTAAGCGGGTAGGTTTTGCCCCAAATTTGGTTTGAGTTTGGGGAAATGGGGCACTAGTTGATTTCGTAGGGGCGGATAGAATCCGCCCGTTGTCAGGGCAAGCGGATAAGTTTTGCCCAAAACACAAAAAAATTTGGAACGATTGGGAAAAATCGAGAACCAAGTAAAACAAACAAGCGGGTCTGGGGGCGCGCCCCCAGCGGGGTGTGGGGCAGAGCCCCACGGTTTTGGAGGTAAGAAATTGTTGATTGTTAGAATTGTTTGCCTGTTGATAGGGTATGCGTTTGGTTGTATACAAACAGCGTATATCGTGGGCAAAGTGTCGAAAAAAATCGATGTGCGTGAACATGGAAGTGGTAATGCTGGTACATCGAATGTGATTAGAGTGGTTGGTAAACGTGCAGGGCTTATCGTCTTTGTCTGTGATGTGCTGAAAGCCGTGGTGGCATTTGTGCTTTGTGCCATTATCTTCGGCGGCGGCGGTAGCTTCTTTAGTGATGGACTGCCGATTGAACCAGGTCTGTATGCTGGCTTTGGCGTTATCTTAGGGCATAACTTCCCGTTTTTCCTTAAATTTAGAGGCGGGAAAGGTATTGCGTCATCTTTGGGCGTTATGCTCGTCATCGATTGGCGTGTTGCAGTCATTGTCTATGGCGTGGGCTTTGTTATTCTGTTGCTTACAAAATATATCTCGCTTGCTTCGCTGATAATGGCACTGCTGTTTCCCGTGATTGCACTGCTGTTTACGCATGGGTATGAAACCATTGCGATTACAGTAATAATGGCGGCTATGGCGTTCTTTCTGCATAGGGGCAATATCCAAAGATTGCTCGCTGGCACCGAACGTAAATTAGCCCTTGGTCGAAAATGACATGGGGGTCGTAACAGTAATAGGCTCGGCACATATGAATATTTTAGCGAAACCGTATGAACCGCTAAATTTGGGCTATTCCAACCGTGGTACGGTTTCCATGTCGTCAAGCGGGACGGGGCGGAATGTTGCCGAAAATTTGGCTCGTTTGGAGATTCCCGTAAATCTGGTAGCTTCCTTTGGTACGGATTTATTTGGGACAATAATGCTGGAAGAATGTCGCACACTTGGCATAAACACAGATTTTTCTCAAATAACTGGCAACACATCTGTGCATAACATGATATTAAACCACAACGGCTCCACAAATTTCGGCGTTGTAACCGACAATAATCTGATAGGTGCGGAGCATATCAAAGATTTGGATATCGCTGACTCTCAAATCACGGTAATCGAAGCAGGTGTATACGAGCGAGAAATTTTGGATGGGCTTTCGGAGTGCATCTATATGTTGGCGGATACCAATTTGAAAAAATTGCAGGGACATTCCTTGCAGCAATTTCACACGATTCAGACAACAGCGGCAGAGGCGACAAATCTCAGCGGTTTTAAGGTAATGGGCGATAGTTCTCTAAATAAAATTGGAACATGGTTTATGAAAGCTGGTGCAAAACGGCTGATAATTTATTTAGGCAAAAAGGGCATCTACTACAGGACAAATGACGATGAGATCCGACACAAACCGCCCCGAGTTGATATTAAAAATGCCGTTGGAGCTAGTGCGGCGTTTATGGCTGGCGTGATATACGGATCCTACCACAAAAAAAGTCCCGAGTACACCATAGGTTTTGCTCAAGCTCTTGCAGAAACCACTTCCTCAGTAGATAGTTCGGTAAGCAAAAAAATCGATCCGCTGACCATTGAGCGGTTAAATCTGTGGCGGAATTTTTAGAGATATGAAAAAGAGGGCAGTACGCCCTCTTTTCTATTGCTCGTCATTGTCAGAATATTTCTCCAACTGTCGTTGCCCTATAGCGAAATACAGTATCGGCCCAATCGTGCTGATAAAAAATGCAATGCAAAGCCACAGAACCCTTTCGCCTGTCGGGGCACGGCTTTTTTCGCAATATGCTTATAACCGCCGTAACTAGTAACACCGTCTGTATTAGCATAAGCGGCACCAAAATCGCCAACAGAGTCATGAGGTTTAAGTCCATAATTTCCAGCAATTCCGATATATTCGCCATAAAATAGGGGTCTACGTCTATTAAATTTATGTTCATTTCCATACCTCCATATTTTCAGCTACATTTCCTTGTTTTTCACAATCCTAGCACAGCCAACCAGCAGCACCGCTATCAAGATTACTGCCACAAGTATGCTCCAAAACAAATACTCGCTATGATACCCGCTAAGCACTTCAAAAGGACGAACACCGCTCAACGCTACTGGCATAATTTGCCCAATTCTTGGTATTGCTCCGATAATGAGCATAATAATCCACAAGCCGAACGCCAAAAGTGCCACTATTGCGGTGCTTTTCAATAACGCCCCCGCAAACAGCATGAAACTCAATATGAACAGCAAATACAGCCAAACCAACAATGCACTCGAAATCAGGTTTGCAAACGGGAAAATTTGCTCAAAAAGCAGGTAGGTGTAAAATTGCACCATACTTACGGCAACAAGCAAAATAAGCAACAACGCCACAGCTCGAGCCGTGAATTTCGCAAGCACAAAAGCCCCTGGTGCAAGCCCTTTCATAAACATTGTGAACGCTGTACCTGATTTAAGCTCCCTTAAAAGCACGTTCATAGACAATAAAATCAGTGCAATTACACCCATTTGTCCAATATCGCCGTAAAATTGCATATAACTTTGCGTAAAATCGGGCGGCGGGAGTGCTAGCCCAAAAGTATCCTCGCCGAGTGCATCAAGTGTGAAAGATAAAATTTCTGACACATATCGGGCAGTTAGCGGGCTTAAAATGGAGAAACCGCCGAACACACAGGCGATTACAAGCAGCCATTTTGTGCGGATTATTTCGGTAATCTCTTTTCGCAGAAATATTGTGAAATTAGTCATTATCCCGTCCTCCGTTTTCCGTCAAGTCGTAGAAAATACTGTCCAGGGTGGACTCAAAAACCGAAAAATTTTTAACGGGCAATGCCAGCTCGGCAAGGCTCGCAAGTGCAAATTTGCTCGTGTTTTCTGGATTTTCACCGTGTTCGTCTGTACTCGATATTTCAACGGCGGTTGGGTCTGATGATAATTCTTTGATGTTGAATTTTCCTGATGTTTGCAAAAAGGCAGCCTTGTCGTCGGGGTTAAAGAACGTGATTTTTGCAGCGTTACGAGAATATTTTTCCTTGATCTTGGCAGTCCAGCCCTGTTCCAACACCTTGCCTTTGTCCATGATGATTACATAGTTGCAAATATTTTCCACGTCCGACAAAATATGGGTCGAGAACATGACGGTTGTCTCCAAGTTATTGATAATATGGGTAACGTCCCGTCTACCGACAGGGTCGAGGGCGGAGATTGGTTCGTCCAAAAACACAACGTCGGGGCGGTTTATTATGGCTTGTGCGATGCCTAGCCGTTGTCTCATTCCGCGGCTATAGCCAGAGATTCTTGTTTTTACGCCTTTCAAGCCTACTTTTTCGAGCAATTCATCGGTTCGGGTTTTCAGTTCTGGTCCTGTAAGCCCTGATATTTTGCCGCAGAGGTTTAAAAATTCCACTGCGGACATATAGCTATAAAATTCGGGAACGTCTGCCAAATAGCCGACAAGTTTGGTTGTATTCTCGTTTTTGCCCATGATAGAGAAGCCGCCAGAGGTTGGTTTTATCAGCCCAACCAACATTCTCATGGTGGTTGTTTTGCCAGCCCCATTTTTGCCTAAAAATCCACAAACTGCACCTTTCGGCACACGAAGATTTATATTTGCCACGGCTGCTGTGGTTTTATAGATTTTACTTAACTCATGCGTTTCCACTGCAATTTCCACTATATCACACTCCTTCCAACCCCATATACGTAAACTTTCAATTTTTGTCTGCTAAGACCGTGGGGCTCTGCCCCACAACCCCGCAAGGGGCGCGCCCCTTGACCCGCTCGTTTTTGTCCATTTTTTATTGGTTTTAGGGATAAAGACTGAATTTTTTCAGGTGTTTTTTTCAGGTGGAAAAAAATTTTTTTCATCCCTCTTGACAAGCCCTACTCCACCATGTTACAATAAAACCCACTTACAAATTCGGGCAGGCACCCACAACAGCGGAAAATCTATCGGGCGGGCACCCAAAAACAGCTATTTGTAAGCCTTAGGGAGTGATTAAAATGATTGTTCTCTACAATTCCAATGATGAGAGGATAGGCAATATTTTCCCACGCCGTGCAAAACAACTTGTATTAAAAGGTCGTGCCATTTGGCTCGAAGAAGGTCAGTCGGTCAAAATAGCCGAGTCCTCCACATTCACCAAGGAGGAAAAGTCTATGACAGACGAAAAATTATCAAACGGCACGCCTTACGAGCCGCCGTATACCGCCGTTCCACACGACGAAACACTTTTGGAACAGGCGAAGAAGAACCTAGCCGCTCGCCGCAATCTACTAAAACTCCTCGCTTTTAACATTTTAGCGTGGGTGCTGTTGCTGGTGGCGTATGATGTGATTTTTACAGACCTATCGCATCCCAGAGCGTGGCAAATAAACAACGCACAAAACCATTTGGCTGAAGTCGAAACCCAACTCAACGCTATGCTAAATGCTGGCACTATCGGCCAAAACACATTTAACAACTTGACTTCTTCCATTTCCAACGCCGACAACGCTTTGCGTTGGGTTTCAAACACCCACGTATCGCCGATTTTTTACGTTTTGATGGGCGTAATGCTCATGTGGTCGGCGTGGACGGCAATGCAAATTGTCAAGTATCTAGCCAACTCTCCTTTCCGTATTTCCAAAAGGCAGGACTCGCTCACACGAGAATACCACCGCCTTAAACGAATCGCATTAGAGGAATAGAGAAAAGCCCGAGAAATCGGCAGAAAAAGCAACTGCCCCCACTACAATGTGGGGGCAATTTTTTACATTTCCGCAAGATATACCGTAGGGGCGGATATTATCCGCCAGCGGATTATGCGAGGACGGTCTCCCTACTCCAACGCAACTCTATACCGCAACAAATACCCACAACCCACAAGCAACACCACCGCCGCCGCAAACGAAACCGCCATTATAGCGGGGTGCTGGCCTGTTACGCCGATTGTAAAGCCAGCCGCCGACTCCGTCGGCAAGTCCAACAAAAGCATATCCAGCCGATAAGTTAGCCAAGAATACCCCACAAACAGCACAAAACCAACCGTGCCGCCTACCACATAATTCAACCGCACGCCCACCACGGAGTTCGCCAAAGTTACCGTAAAATACAGCAATCCCACCAAAAACAGCCACATGACGTTCATCGACAGCAGCCCCCACAAAACATCGGCAATCTCCAGCATGGTGGGCAAGTTTACCAGCACAACCTCGGTGGGTGGGCGATTGAATATGATAATGCCCACCAAAACCCCAACAAACGTCATAAAATTCAGCCAAATGATGGCAGTAACCACCTTGGAAAGCAGCACCAAATTCTTATTTATCGGCAAAGTCAGGAAAAAATACCCCGAGTTGCCGAAAATGCTCTTCCTGTAAAAGTTGAAAATCTGCACAATCGTGCCGAAAACGGCAATCAGCACCGCCACGGCAAAAACCACCATGACAACGACAAATCCCGCCACAACGTCCGCCGCAATCTCGCTAACGCCCAGCGTGTCGCCAATCCGCATAAACACCGCCGCCGCCAGCAGCAACGCCGCAATGCCCAAAAACATATTCCTGCTAAACAGCAAATCGTACTTTAATTGTCTGAAAAACATTATTTGACCTCCGTTCGTGTGTCTTGTTCGCTTTTGTCTCCGTTCGCTGTCCGTGGCTCGTTTCCGCCAAAATTCCGCCCATGCGTGTGAGCGAACATCTCTCGGAACACATTATCCAGCGAATCGCCGCGCTCCTCGCGCACTTTGTCAACCTCTTCGTTCAAAATTACAACGCCCTCTTTTAGGAAAATCGCCGTGTCCAAAATCGGCTCAATGTCGGCGATAA
>WRKH01000145.1 GCA_009778175.1 Turicibacter sp. | reverse complement strand
TGGGATATAGCGGATATGCTGGGTCTTTGAAATCCCAAATATCTTGAATTTTCTTGCCTGTGTGTTCGTGGGCGAATTTTTTCAGCCGAGGATTGCCGTTTTTTGACCATTCTATCAGCCCTTGCCTATCCAATTCGTCCAAATCCTGCGGAGAAGTCCGCCAATGTCTGCCTGTTGGCGGCGGCATATCTCGCCACAAGCCGCCAGTTACGCCGCTACTTTCGCCTGGTGCGTGGACTGGAACAGTATTGTAACGGTTGCCGTTTTCGTCAGTTTTGGCGTATTTCTGCATTTCTTCCGCCGTCAATGGGATTGTGATGTCGTTCCAAATGTGATTGCTCTTGTTTTTGGCGTAAAAATAGATTGTGTCCTTTTCGTTGCCGTAAGCCTTGCGTGCGAAATTTTTCGGATTGGATTTCCGCCGAGTTATTTCCGAGATAAAATTGCTTTCGCCGAAAATTTCGTCCAAGATAATTTTCACGTAATGTCCAATTTTGCAGTCGATATGCAGGTACAGCGAACCCTGCACAGACAGCATTTTGTGCATTAAATACAGTCGCTCGTGCATAAAATTCAGATATTCCTCTTTGGTAAATTTGTCCGTGTAGGCGAGTTTGCCGTTTTTTGGCTGGCTTACGGTGCTTATGCGGTCGCCGATTAGAAAATCGTTGTTTGTCGCAAACGGCGGATCGATATAAATGAGGTCGATGGCGTTGTCAAAGCCCTGTTTTAGCAGGTTTGACATAATTTCAAAGTTGTCGCCGTGCAGAACGCTGTTTATCGGATTTGGCAGTTGCACCACTTGCGTTTCGTGGAATTTCGCCAATATTTCAGGCTCGGTAATTTTGCCGTTGTAGGTTAAATTTATCATGGTCGCTCCTAAATTGAATATAGAAAATCTCGCAATAACAGGGCAGAAATCACGGTTTCTTCGTGCAAATTCGTGATTGTTGTGTGCAATTTATTGTTGCCCTTTATGTACAAAACGCTGTCCAAGATTGCGATTGGGATTACATTTTTGTCGAATTTTGTCCGCAAAGTCTGCAAAGCGTCCTCAAATTGGGCGTTTTGATGTCCGCCGAAATCCGTCAGAAATTTCGCCTCGCCAACGACAAAATTTCCGTTGAATTTTGACAAAATCCAAGCCTTTGTTGCGAGAATATCCCAAATATTGCCGTGCAAACTGCATTAGTGCGGTATCGTCCAAATCCAAAATTGCGTTGTCTTGCGATTGCAAAAAGGTTTCCGCATCCGCCACAAGTGCCGCACCGAGCGAGTTCCGCTTAATCCAGTTCCGAAAAAGCGGCCCGATTTGCCGATTAGTTTCCTTTGGCTTGGACATCAAATTTATCATTTCGTCAAAACCCAGTTCATACAGCATTCCAGCAATGCGGTTGACGGTCGCAGGATTGCGATTTATCGCCGTTTTATCTCGCCGCAAATACGCCACGTATGAATCCTTTATTGGGAACAAATCCTGTTGCAGCAACAAATTTAGCAAGGCGGAGTTATCTTGCAAGGCAAATTTGCTGTGCAGTTCGGCAACAACGCCGTCCGCAAGCTCCCTTTTTAGGTTGTTCGCCATTGGGTAAACCCTGTAAAGTTGGTCTAAATAATCCCGTTGGTTGGCTAATTCTATGCTTTTTTGTGTCCAAATGGTCATGGTTTTCCTCCGAAAAATTGATTTATTTACATTGTACAGTAGATTCGCAAGGTTGTCAACAAGCAGCTGCGAAAATATTCATGCGGCTGAAAACAGCACATCACTCTACCTCCACAACGAATAAATATCTCATAAAAAAAGAGCGGACCAAAGTCCGCCCTTTCCCGCATTACCCTTCCTGTAAATACCATTGCTTTTGAGCGTTAAACATCTGCGAATATAGTCCGTCGCTGGACATCAAGTCGGCGTGTGTGCCGCTTTCGGTGATTTTTCCGCCGTGTATCACGAAAATTTTGTCCGTGATAAGGGTCGAACCTAGCCTGTGCGTGATGAATAACGCCGTCTTGTTCTCCACCATGTCCGCAAATTCATGGTATAAATCCGCCTCCGCCATGGGGTCGAGTTGCGAGGTCGGCTCGTCCAAGAGGAGAATCGGCTTGTCCCCCATGAATGCCCTGGAAATCGCTATCCGCTGCCATTGTCCGCCTGATAAGTCTGTGCCGCCCTCAAAATCCCTGCCGAGTAGCGTGTCGAATCCTTTTTCCAGTTTCTCGGAAAATTCCAAAGCCTTGCCCTTTGCCGCCGCCGTTCTTATTTTGCCGTCATTCTGCGATTCGTCCACGTTTCCGATGCCGATATTTTCCCCAAGCGTAATGCTGTATCGTGTGAAATCTTGGAAAACTGGCCCGAAAATCTTCGTCCTCACGCTAAGCGGATAGTCGTCCAAATTCCGCCCGCCGACCAAAATCTCGCCCTTATCTGGCGAAAATAGCCCCAACAATAGCTTTATCGCTGTGGACTTGCCCTCGCCGTTTTCGCCCACTATAGAGGCACGTTCGCCGCTCCGCACCTTGAATGATAAACCTTGCAAAATGTCCCTTTCCGTGCCTGGGTAGCGAAACCACACGTCTCGGAACTCGATGTCAAACTCGCTTGGCAACTCGCCTGAAACGCCCTCCGACTCGTCCGACAAGTTCAGGAATTTGTCGTAAAATTCAAAAGTATTCACATGATGCGGGGCTGCTTGGAAAATGAACGAAATCCCCGACAGCCCGTTAAAATTATACAAAACCGTCAGCACAACCTGCGTAAGTGCAATGAACATTCCAACGCTAATCTCGCCGTTTGCGAACAGCACTAGCAGAATTACAGCATTCCCAATCGCACCAATTCTGGTAATATTCCCATTCATCAGAATCCGCCGCAAATTCTTGAAAAAGAAGCTTTCATACTCCCGATTCCTTTCATTAAGGCGTTTTTCGTACGTATCAATCAGAAACTCGGAATTCCCAAACGCTTTCAATTCTTTCACAAACGCTCGAGACCGCAAAAATCCGCCTAACAGTCCATATTTCCGCTCTTTTCCCCAGTACGTTTCCATTTCCTTATAAATTCCCATACTGGTCTGCCCCGCAAACCTGAGTTCCAGCACAAACGGCACAATTGCGGTCAGCACGAGCCACCATCTCACACTCGCTAGAAACGCCAGCGTTCCAATCGATGCGACCGTTGCACTTAAAAACAAATGCACATACGATGGCCAGAGGTGCCAAATCGCCTGATTTACCCGATTGAACGCCTTATCAATAATCTCCATTGACCCCTCGTTCTCGAAATGTTCATACTTCATCTTTTTCAGTTTCTTTAAGATGCGTTCTCGATATGCCGTTCTCAGCACCAACTGCGATCGTTGATCGACGTAAACACTGATAAACATTCTCAAAATTTCGGGCAGTAGTAGCACTCCGACAAGCATTACCAAGAAAATCTGATAATCGGCAAAAGCCAGTTCTCCCCTAGCCACGGCCAGCCCGCCATCAAAGACATTTTGATTAACAAAGATGCCAAACGGCACAAGCGCGCCCATACCAACAATCCCAACCAGTGCCGACACCACCATAACGGGGGCTTCCAAAAACATAACCCCCAAAATATCCCAATAAGCCCTAAAAACTCTCTTCATCTCAACCTCCTAAAACCGTGGGGCTCTGCCCCACACCCCGCTGGGGCCAGCCCCAGACCCCGCACTTTTTGTATGATTTTTTCTTTGAAAATTTGCAATTTTTTGCGTTGGAGCGTTTTGCCGCCCACCGCTATAAATTGCGATTTTCTTCCGTAGGGGCGAATTCCATTCGCCCGTGCCGCTTAAAAACGCCTATTTTATCTCAAATTCGCCTATTTTTCCATTCTCTCTAATTTTCCCAATTTTCCCAATTTCCTATCTATCGTAAAATTCCGCTTGCGTGTTGTACAGCCTTGCATACTCACCATTTTTGGCTAACAAATCCTCGTGTACACCATCTTCTACTATGCTGCCGTCTTTGAAAACTACCACTCGGTCGGCTAGGGCGGCTACGCTTATGCGATGCGTTACTGTTATTAGGGTTTTGCCCTCCGACATTGCCATGTATTGCTTAAAAACTTCTGTCTCGGCTATGGGGTCGAGATTGCTTGTGGGTTCGTCCAGGATTATAAAGTCCGAATCACGATAGTATGCCCGTGCAATGGCTATTTTCTGCCATTGACCGCCCGAAAGATCTATCCCGCCTATATCTTTGCCTAGTAGGGAGTTGCGATCTAATTCGGTGGCGGTGTTGAAACCAACGAAGTCTAGGGCGGCGTTGATTTTGTCGGCGTTGCGGGCCTTTTCCACGTCCCCCAGGAAAACATTGTCCGCTATGGTAAAACTGTCGAATCGAGAGGGGTCTTGGAATACGTAGGACATCGAATTGTATCTGTCCGAGAAATTCAAGGCGGCGGCGGGCGTGGCGTTGTATAGGATTTCGCCCTCGGAGGGGACTAACATTCCTGTTAGTAATTTTATGAAAGTCGTTTTACCTGCACCGTTCTCGCCCACGAAAGCTACCTTTTCGCCCTTTTTTATAGAAAATGATATGTTGGAAATGCGTTGTTCATCGGTCAAGGGGTAACGATAGGTTACGTTGCGGGCGGAGAGTTCCGAGATGTCGATTTTTCCAATTTTTTCAGTAACGGCGGGCTGTTCAGCTAGGTCGAACAGTTCGAAGAATTGGGCTGCCTCGTTTTTTTTGGAAATGAAAGCGGAAAAACCTCGGAAAAGTTCGGTGGTGCTGAGTATTAGCGTTTGGATTAGGATAAAGACCGCACCGAGTGCTCCGATGGACAGTACGCCTTGGGTTAGCAGGACGATAGCTAGGATTTGGGCGGCTATGCTGGCTATGTTGGTTATTAGCCCACTGACCGCACCTAGCATGAGGATTACAAATTGGTTGCGTTTTTCTCGAATTAGATAGTCGTCGGCTAGAATTTTCCATTTTCGGAAAAAGAAATCGAATAGATTCAAGGCTTTGATCTCGCTTGCCGATTTTTGTAGCAGGACGTTTTGATAATAATCCGCTTCACGCAAGATTTTCTCGTTGTTGCGGGCAAAACGGAAATTCAGGCGATTCCCGATGTAGGTTGTATATAGGGTCGGAATGGGTGCGAGGATTACGATTATTGTGAGCAATGGATGGAAGAGGAAGAGCGATACGGCGACCGCCACCACGGAGACTGCCCGTGCAATTACGGCATAGCCCTCAATCATCACGCCCCGTTGCAGAGAGCTTTGTTCGCCGCCCATTGCCGTAAAACTGCGGTTTATGATGTCGTTGATTTTCGGCACTTCCATATAGTCGGGGTAGAGCCGTGCGATTTTCGCAAGCATTTTCGTTTGAAATTTTTCCTGCAAACGGTGGTCTTGCACCATACTTAGCCGTTGGATTTGCTCACGCCCGTAAATGAATTGCATTATCAGCCCCGTAGTGAAGTTGATGAGCCAGTAGAGTACCAACAGCCCGACCAGCGAGATGATAGGGAAATAATGGGCAAGGAACGCCACAAGCGAGTTGGATTCGGCGGCGGGCAACGGTGCGGCGGCGTAGGCGTTTGCGGCATCGAGGTAGCGACCCCACACGAAAGCGGTCAGCGGTTGCAGCAGACTGACCGCCACCGACAGCCCCAGGAATATTCCGCATACCAGCCGTGCGGACGAGAACACGTATTTGAACAGGCGGAGCAAGTAGCCGATTTTCGGCGGATTTTCTCGAGAAATATCCTGTTCGAACACACTCGTGTTATCTAATTTGTTCATTTTGAACCTCCTTCTGTTAAAGCCAAAGACATAAGATTCTGCACCACACCCCGCTGAAGCCAGCACCAGATCCCGCAAGGAGCGTGCCTGACACAGTATCGGTCTGCCTTGACCCGCTTCTTTGTTTATTTACAAGTTTTATTGTATATTCTTGGTGTTGGTGGAGTCAATCAAGTTGTGCTTGAGTCGTGGAGATATCGGACTGGATAGGGCGAACGGCGGGCGGAATACGGGTTTGCCCGCCGTTCTATCAAGTCGTT
>WRKH01000144.1 GCA_009778175.1 Turicibacter sp. | reverse complement strand
TGGCGGGGGCCTGGGGGCTGGCCCCCAGCGGGGTGTGGGGCAGAGCCCCACGGTTTTAAGTACCGAAAATCCACATTTTTAGGATGGCGGCTACTTCTCGGAAGAGTGAGGGGAAGAATTGGTGTAGAGGGGTGGGAGCGTATAGAGAAGTTGCAGAAAGCCCCGCAATGTACGCAAAACGTACACCTCTGTAAATGTGAAAATCGTTCGTTATTACCACCGCCGAAGGGGGATAATCGAATAAATTTTCTATTATCTGCATAGAAAGCTGCATATTTTGAAAGGTAGAATTTGAGGCATCTTCTTGGATAATAACATAGGGCGATACCCCCGCATTTTTCAAAAATTGTTCCATCACTAAGGCTTCTGTTATTATTTCGTTCCGCCCCAATCCCCCCGATACAATGATAAGTGCATCGGGGTTTCTAAAATGGAAATAAATTGCCATATTCAATCGGTTTCGTAAGGAATCCGCCGGCTCCGTGCCATTTATCCTCGACCCCAAAACAATAGCCACTTCTTCTTCAAAGGTAGTTGTGTTGTTTCTGCCATACACCATTGCAAAAATCCCAATCAGTGCATAACACGATGCGAATACCGCAATGCCTATGTTAATCCACCTGATTTTTATCAGATATTCATAAAAATACAGATAGACCCCTATTGCGGCAGTAACTCCCATATTAAGCAGCAACGTGTTTGTTATACCGTTCGATATAAAAACCCCGACACAGCCAAGCACGGCTATTACAAATACTACGATTATCAGCCTCTTCACACAAGATGCCTCCCGTCTTCATGTCTCAAGCTAGCATCATGTAAGCTGTGAAGGATGCTTATGAAAAAAGTCAACTTTTGGTTCTAAAAACACAAAATCATGCTCGGGGGTAATGAAAAAATCTATGGGCTTATCAATAAAATTCCAATCCCACAATCGTTCATCAATATTCAAATAATGGCGTATACGCTCAGTGCCGTCTGGTGCAAATGGGTGCAATAAAGTAGCGGCTGTGCGTACCTCGTGGAAAGCATCAACCAGAGTTTGGGCTATCCTGCTTTCATCCTTTATATTGGCAGACCAAGTTTTATTGGCGTTACGCAGATAAACGTCCATTAAGTCTATGACTTTAGCAAACTCAAAACGATACATTGCCCACTCATAGTTGTCGATTATCGCCATCGCCTGCTCCAAAATAGCGGGCGTTATCGGAATCTGCGGCAATTTCCCATCATAATATTTTTGTACGGTATAGAAACAGGAGCGTACAAGCCGATTATATACATTGGTTAAAATATTCCCCTCCGCCAAAGTCGCATCGAAACTATCCAAATTTTTCGCCATGCTTTCAGGCAAAGATACACCGTCTTGCAAATATTTTTTTATGACCGCTTTGGGGAAAAACGAGGAACTATTGCCGTGCAATGCCATATGTGCAAAATGCATCCGTAACTGCTCTACTGTGTAGTGTTCTAGCAATTCCGCCGCCTGCGGCGGTTTTAACTCGCCGCTGCTAGAGGCTTTGCTGTTCCCAAAGAATACGTGCCTGTTGGGTATTATTATCGGCAAATTAGTCTGCATATCTCGTTGTTCAATCTCGTTTATTGCCATAAACAAGCCTATCCCCGCCACCGAATAAAAATAGATATTATCTTCGCCGATAAACTGATATACCCGTGATTCCTCGTTAAACCACCAATCCCGCCAATCATCCGCTCTATCCTCAAGCTCTAAATAAGTTTGCACAAAGGAAATGGGAGCCCACAAAGATTCAGGCCAGCACCAAAAGGTTTGATCGTTCACGCCCTCTCTTTTAGGGGCTGGTATCCCCCAATTCACATTGCCCGTCAATCTGAATGGAGTCAGGGTAGTACCCGTGCGAAAACGTATCTCTGCCCCTCTTAGTAACTTGCAGGATATTTCCCTGTCCTTTAGGTTGTTAAAGACAAGTGTAGCGGATTTTTTGCCCTCGTTAAACTCTGCCTCGTGTTTGGGCATCTGCTCGCAAACCGTACGCAATTTTTCAAAATCATGCTGGTTGCTTATTAAAATGGCGGGCTTTTTCAAAAAATCATCGATATTGGACAGCAAAAATTTGCGGCTAATCCCCTCTTCTCTCTGCAGAACCTGCCTATCTTTCAAGGCTCCTTCAAAACATTCCAAATCAAAATACCAGTTTTTTATCGGCTTTAGTACGGGTACTGTGCCGCTAATCACGGATTTTGGGGCAATGAG
Organism: Turicibacter sp.; assembly: GCA_009778175.1. Taxonomy (GTDB): domain Bacteria; phylum Bacillota; class Clostridia; order Lachnospirales; family WQUN01; genus WRKH01. The sequence continues at coordinate 3,793 of WRKH01000144.1, read as the reverse complement.
CTCATGCGGACTATACTGATGACCAAGCGAACATTCATCGGCATACGCCACTTCGGAGCGGCATCCAACGATGGGGCAACGCCCTTCCACCTGTCTGCCATTTAGAACAGAATTTTTCTCCACATCAAAAAACTGCTCCCCCTCATCTAGCTTTAAAAATCCGTTTTCGTGCCACTCTTCAAAAAATTCTTCTGATAGTTTGTGATGAATTTCAGCCGCTGGCGGCAGTGCCGAGGCTGCGTACAAATTAAGGCTCACATTATAGCTATCCAAAACAGCCTTTTGCTCCCTGTGAAAATCTGCAACGAAATCTTCGATAGTGCCAGAATATCCGCCATCTTTTGCCTCGTTAAATTTCACTTCCGTACCCGAGCCGTAGCAATCCGCACCGCTCACATATATCACATTCTCTTTACCGATGCGAACTCTCAAAAAACGGGCGTAAATATCGGAGTGTATAAAAAGCCCTCCCACATGACCGAAGTGCAAGGGTTTATTGCCATAGGGCATACCGTTTGTTACAATCGCTTTTTTGGGAAAATAAGGTTTTTTCAAGTGTATCTACCTCTCTAAAAATTGAACTCTAAAGTAGATTGTAACACAGATTATCGGCAAAGTCAAATCCGCTATCTTTCATGCCAAAAAGCCTCCAAAATGCCGTTATAAATAGCATAAGCCGCCCTATTTTGAAATTCTTCTGTGCGTATTCTCGAAAATTCGCTTTGATTGCTCATAAAACCTAGTTCCACCAGCACGGCAGGGATTTGCGAACGCCGCAAAACGGCGAAACGTCTGCTTTTTACCCCTCTGTCATACGAACCTAGATGTTCAATCAAGTTTCTCTGCATAATTTGGGCAAAACTAGCACTAGCAAAATCAATATTCGAGCCAGAATTTGCGAAAAATGTCTCTATTCCGTGGACGTTGCGATTATTAGCGGCGTTATGATGTATCGAAACAAACAGATTTCCGTGTGCATTACCAAAATTGGAACGCTCTCTAAGTCCAATATCAATATCCGAATTTCTAGTCATATATGCCACAATATGGGGATTATTTTCGATTAGGCTAACCACTCTCTGTGCCACAGCCAAATTCAAATGACTTTCTCGAATACCTCCATGCACAGCCCCTGGTCGGCTGCCCCCATGACCTGGATCGATTATAACCACAAACCGTCCCGTATAATCGCTATACACGGGCGTTAAAATATACATAGACTGCGGCTTGCGTCTCTCTGCAATCCTCGATTCTTCAGCAGTTAATGTCAAGCCCTCTACCCTGTGGAGTTCTTCGCCCGTCATCATCTGAATATATAGAATAATGCCCTCGCCGTCTATTGCCAATTTTGCCCTAAACGTGTTATTCGATTCGATTATTTCCAGTGTTAAAACAGTCCCATGGTATGCTTCTAAATAGCGATAAATCTCCCCGAAATCGATTCTAGCTAATTGTTCTGCGGTATCTCCAACCATCTCATAGTCAGTTGATACCGAGTCGCCTATTCTGAAAAATTCTTTGCCCGTTTCTGCGTTGATATACAGAATAACAGTCCTGCCGCTCACGTCCAATGTTCCTCTAAAAGCCGCAAACTCTTGCAAATCCAATGTTTCCAGGCTCAAAACAATCCCGTGATAATTTTCCAGATAGCGATACATTTCAGCAAAGGTTACAGAGTTACTTTCGGGTACAAAGTCTATATTTTCTGGCATTTCCACCGCATCAACCATATAAAACAGAGTATTCGCCGTAAAAATTGCAACGGCAAAAAAGCTAGCCACCACAACCACAGCTGCAATCATTATCCTAAGAACTACACTAATTTTTTGCATATATTTCTCCCTCTAAACATTTAAGACCGCAGGGCTCTGCCCTACATCTGGCTGGGAGCCCCGCTCGTTTTGTTTGTTGTGATTTCGTTCTACTTTTGTAGTATAACAGATTGGTGGAGTGTTTGCAAAGGGGAGTTGAAAATTTTTTTGAAAGGCTGTATAATTAGACCATGATGAATTTAACTAAGTACGATTTGATAATCGTGGGAGCAGGACCAGCGGGGATATTTGCAGCATATGAGTCCGTAAAAATTAAGCCAACGGCAAAAGTGCTAATTTTGGAGCAAGGTCTAAGCCTCGACAAGCGAAAATGCCCCATTTTGGACAGAAAAATAAGCCAATGCCCCCAACACGAAAACGCAGAGTCGGGTTGTTTTCCGACCTGTTCGATAACATCTGGTTTCGGTGGTGCAGGTGCTTTTTCTGATGGCAAATTTAACATTACCACGGAATTTGGGGGCTGGCTTGGCGAATATATGTCAAATGCTGACCTGATTGCCCTAATCGAATATGTGGACAGTATAAACCTAGAGCATGGTGCACCCACCGCCACCACCGATCCAAACACAGAATATGTCCGCCGCATAGAGAAGAATGTGTATGGTGCAGGCATGAAACTCTTACGCTCAAAGGTTAGGCATTTGGGTACGGAAGTGAATTTTACCGTCCTAGAATCCATTTTCAATTCCTTGAAAGCTAGGGTGGAAATTGTATTCGGTACAAAGGTGGACGATATTGTAGTCGAAAATGGCGTTGCTAAGGGCGTTTTGGTGGGCAATACAACCTACGCAGCCGACAATGTTTTACTAGCTCCTGGCAGAAACGGCTCGGCTTGGCTTTCTGAAATCCTTAAAAAATGCAAGCTCAAACTCTCCTATAATCAGGTAGACATCGGCGTACGAGCCGAGGTTTCGGACGTGATTATGCAGGATATTAACCGACATTTATACGAGGCAAAACTGATTTTCAACTCCTCAACGGGTATGGAAGTCCGCACTTTTTGTGCCAATCCATCAGGTCATGTGGTGGTGGAAAATCATTCGGGAGTAGTCTCCGCAAACGGGCACGCCTATTTTGATGCAAAATACGGCTCACAAAACACTAATTTTGCACTCCTAGTTTCGCACAAATTCACAAAGCCGTTCAATAAGCCAAACGAGTACGCTCGAGGGATATGCAAAAATGCTAACAATCTATCCAATGGCAGTGTCATTTTACAGCGATTTGGAGATATTGTAAGAGGGAGGCGTTCCACTGAAAAACGCATATCTGAAGGTTTTGTCGAACCCACGCTAAAAGAGGCTGTCCCAGGCGATTTGGGTTTGGTACTCCCTTACAATACGCTAAAAAGCATTATTGAGATGACTTTTGCTCTGGACAAGGTAACGCCAGGGTTTGCATCGGATCATACCCTATTTTACGGCGTGGAAGCGAAATTCTATTCTGCTCGCCCAAACCTGGATTCTACCCTAAAAACGGATATTCAAGCACTCTACTGTGCGGGCGACGGTGCTGGTATAACGAGAGGATTGGCTCAGGCTAGTGCTTCGGGAGTTTGTGTGGCTCGGGCAATATTTTGATTTTTGATAGGCTCTGATGATAAGAGGAAAGGAGTGGAATTATGGTAGTAGGCAACCCAAAAAAGATAGACTTAAGCACCTCGTCATTCGAGCGAATGATAGAGAGGGGCAATTTATACATAGACAAAACCCGCTTTATTGAGAATTTTTTGGAAGAAAGCAGTTCGGTGCAACTGGTTACAAGGCAACGGCGGCTAGGAAAGAGCCTGAACATGGATATGGTGCGGTGTTTCTTAACGGATAGGCAGGATAATCGGCATTTGTTCAAGGGGCTGTATATTGAGAATAGCCATGTTTGGGAGAACGTAAACTCCGCTCCTGTGTTTTATTTTGATTTTAAGGGGCTTAATCCGCACACTTATAAAAAAAATGTGTACTCCC
>WRKH01000143.1 GCA_009778175.1 Turicibacter sp. | reverse complement strand
GGGGGTGTGGGGGCAAAGCCCCCACGGTCTTACTAAATCTTGCCTACAAGGTCAAGGCTGGGTTTTAGAGTTTCGCCGCCTTCTTTCCATTTGGCAGGGCAAACTTCGCCTGGGTTTTTGCGTACGTATTGAGCCGCCTTGATTTTGTCGATTAAAGCACTTGCATCCCGGCCAATGCCGCCAGCACTAATCTCGACCATCTGTACAACGCCGTCTGGATCGAGTACAAAAGTACCCCGATCGGCTAAACCAGCATCTTCTATTAACACGTCAAAAGCTCGTGAAATAGCGTGTGTCGGATCGCCAATCATAATGTATTTTACCTTACCTATTGCGTCCGAACTGTCATGCCAGGCTTTGTGGGTAAAATGCGTGTCCGTTGAGACGGAATACACTTCAACTCCCATAGACTGCAAGGTTGAATATTGATTTTGCAAGTCTTCAAGCTCCGTTGGGCATACAAAAGTAAAATCGGCAGGGTAGAAGCAAACAACGCTCCATTTACCTATAAAATCCTTCTCCGAGTCTACTTTAAAGAAATCTTTTCCCGCTTGATAAGCGTCGGCTGTGAAAGCCTCTATTTTTTTCCCGATTAAACTCATAATCGTGTCCTCCTTTTTACATAGAGCCTTGATTGGTCTCTACACATTTTTCGCAGCTACCATATGCCATGAAACTGGTCTTATGGACTCTGCATTTTTGCCGCTCTTCCAAGTGGACAAAATATTCGGCAAGGGCAGTATTGGGTATATCTATGTCTATAATATTGTGGCAACGCTCACAGATGAAATGCCCGTGCTGCGTTATGTTACCATCAAAACGCTCCTTACCGTCCAAAATGCCAACCGAGGAAATACTCCCCTCACTCTTGAATAGCAGCAAATTTCTGTACACTGTCCCCAAACTTAGATCAGGATAGTCCTTTTTCAAATCGTTATAAACATCTCCCGCTGTTGGGTGAGATTTTACGGATAGCACCCTGTCTAGGATTGCCTCCCGTTTGCGACTGTAATTTTTTGCCTTGTTTAACATCCTAAACTCCCCTACAACAAGCCTTTTTCGGCGTGTTTCCGCATCGCGTACAAAAATAATAATAGTTCGTATTATTATTTTATAACACCGAAAATACTTTGTCAAGCTTTTTTTGAAAAAAATTTTAAAACCTTGGGGCTCTGCCCCACACCTGGCACAAGACCGTCTTGCCGCTGGGCACGTGCCCCCAGACCCGCTCGTTTGTGTTGTTTCAGCTCGTTTGCGACATTACTCGAAAATTCAACAAACGCCGTTTTTAACATTTGACAAACGGAGGGAACTGTGTTATCTTAGACACTAGAGTATTGTGGCTAGAGGGCGGTTGTATAAAAGGAGTGGAGGTCTGCAATGAAAAAATTTTGTATAATTTGGTTAATTGGCATTTTTGCCGCTTGCGGCGGTGTTTCGGAAACCTACGAGACGGACGACACTTTGCTAGAAGCTGCTGAAATTGCAGAGAACGAAGAGATTGCGGAAAATGAGAATTTTTACACGGAAATCACTCCATTAACCAATCTAGACACGGTGCTAGAGCGAGCAGTCAACAGACGTTTGGGCATAGTAAAACCCGACTATAACGCCATTGCGGCACTAACGGCGGGGCGTACCCCGTCCAATCAGCCAGGTACGGGATTTTGGTCTGATGAAAATATTCCACGACCCGACACTATTAGCCTAGAGGCCGCCATTTCTGATACGCATGATTTATTTGACTTTATACACGGTGTTTACGGCGGATATGTTTATTTTGGCGGAACGGCTGTGTTTTCGGCGGCTCGGGATAATGTCATTAACCAGCTGCACGGCTTGGATTCACAGCTTATTTCCACAAACGCCCTCGAAAACATACTTTTTAACAATTTATTCGAAATTATTGAAGACGGTCATTTTACTATAGGCAACGGGAGAATGAGGGCGAATTTATCCTACTTTTGGCCGTCATGGAGCGGCAACCCGATGTATGAACTGACTCAAAACGGCTTTGTAAATATCGCAACGGGTTTGATTTTAACGGAAATAGTGGGGCATGATATGGACGAAGTTTTACGTCTTGCGGCGGACGAAGACGGCAATTTTTTCTATATGCCAGTGTTTTGGGGTAACGGTATCACATATTTTGATTTTGTTTATAATGACGGCACAGTCGAAAGCTACAGATTTTGGGCAGAAAGTTTTACACCGAGAGTGCAGGAATTACCAAGCCTTGAAATCGTTGACGGGTTTCCCGTAATTAACACAACGATAATGGGCTTTGACGGTAACGAATACGGCTGGAACAAGGAACACGCAATCGCATTTTTAGAGTTTGCGGAAGAGGTTCGGGATTATCCGATAATTATCGTGGATATGCGGAATAATGTTGGCGGCAACGGCTTATTGCCAGCCCGTTGGCTATACGCACTAACAGGCGAGATACTTGTTGGTAGCAACATTGGTTTAGCGGCATTTCAATACACCCCTCGTCAATTCCAGCCAACCAATATTTTTGAAAATCCCGAAGGACTTTTTGAATTTTTCAGACATGAGGAGTCGTTTGAGGGTTATACGCTTACTAATAACGTGCCAAGAAATATTATTCGCTCCGACCAGACAATAATAATGCTGACAAGCAGAGGAACCGCCTCGGCGGCAGAAATGTTTGCAGATTTACTGTTTGACGTTGAAAACTCCTTAATTATAGGCGAGCCTACTGCTGGTGTATTAAAATTTGATTTGACATTTCCAAATTTGGAATTGCCGCAATCCCGCATACCTTTTGGGTTGGGTAGGCATATGGCTTATTTTCCAGACGGGCTTTTTGAAGAAGGCGAAGGGTTTTTGCCCGATATTTGGGTAGCTCATGATGATGCACTGGACGTTGCCCTTGCCATAGCTCGTAAAATACAAGAATTACCCTAGATTTTGCTTTTTAACCATTTCAATATAAGGAGTCTTGCACTATGAAAATATTAGTAACAGGCGGAGCGGGTTATATTGGTTCTACAACCTGCTTTGCACTTGCAGATGCTGGATATACGCCGATTATTTTGGACTCGCTGGTTATCGGTCGGCGAGAGTTTACCAAAAATTTTGCCTTTTATGAGGGCGATATTGCAAATGAAATCTTATTGGCGAAAATCCTCAAAGAACACCCAGAAATCAAGCATTGTATCCATTTTGCCGCCCGAATCTCCGTACCCGAATCCGTGTCCGAACCCTATCTATATTACACGGAAAATGTGGCGAAATCCGTGATGTTGTTCAATAATCTGCGGCATTTGGGCGTGGATAAAATCATATTTTCCAGTTCAGCGAGCCTTTACGACTCCACCAACCAAATTGAGGTGGACGAGCAATCGGCAATAAAGCCAACAAGCCCATACTCTCGCACAAAACACGCAATGGAGATGGTTTTGGAGGATTTTGCAAACGCCGATTATTTTCGTGCGGTGGCGTTACGCTATTTCAACCCAATAGGGGCAGATATTCATATGCGGAGCGGGCCGTTTTTGTTCATTTCCACCGCCCTTTTAAACAAGCTTCTAAATGTGGCACAGGGTATCGATTCCACCTTTTTTCTAACGGGCACAGACTGGCAAACTCGGGACGGGACGGGGATACGGGATTATATCCATGTGTGGGATTTGGCACAGGCTCATGTTCAGGCGGTAAAGCTATTTGACAGCATTTTTGCGGATTCAAAATATCAAATAATAAACCTTGGCACGGGTTTAGGCACGACTGTAAAGGAATTTGTCTCGGCATTTACTGAAGTTTTGGGCAAGGAGATACCGATAGAATACACCTCGCCCCGCCCTGGGGACATTGCGGGCGTATATGCAAACTGCCAAAAAGCAGCCCAAATCCTAGACTGGAAGACAAAATTAGACATAAAACACGCCATCGCCGACACTCTAAACTGGGCTAACAACAACCGAAAAAAGATTCTAGGATTTTAGCTGGGGCTCTGCCCCAGACCCCGCAAGGGGCTCTGCCCCTTGACCCCGCCACTTTGAAAAGTGGACAAACTTTAAATTTTGTTTGGGTTTTATTTGAAAATGGGATATTTGCAGGCTTTGAAAAATGCGAACGAGGATAGTTTGCTAGGCTAAAGAACGCGGATGGAGATATCAAATTTGATTAGTGGTATCCGCGACGTTAAAAAACGCGGATGGGGGTGTTAAATTTGATTAGCGGTATCCGCGACGTTAAAATTTTGTTTGTTGCTGTTAATGCTAGGTTTTTGCATACTTCGTTGGCGGGGTTTACGCTTATGGCTGGGTTGGGCGAATACCGCCGATTTGTTGAGTTTCGGGAATTTACGGTGAATCAGCTGGAAATGGATATAGTTTCGGAACTTTTTGAATTGAAACCTGATGTTCTGGCGTTTTCCTGCTATATTTGGAATATAGATATTGTGTTGTCCGTTGTGAGCGTGCTCAAGAAAATTTTACCTGTTAAAATTATAGTGGGCGGCCCAGAGGTTTTTGCTGAATATGAGGGGCTTTTTGATTGTGGTGTGGATGTTGTTGTACGTGGGCGCGGCGAAATTGCGTTTAAGAATATAGTCGCCGCCCTTGTGAATGGCGAAACTCTGTCGAATGTATACGAAAATGCCGTCTCCGAAAGCATTTTTCCCTATGCAGATAGCGATTTCGAGAGTTTTGCAAATAGGATAATTTACTATGAAAGCCAATTCGGCTGTGCCAATAATTGTGCATATTGCCTAGCACCACGCTTTGACCAACGACCATATTTTACCCCTCTCGACCGTGTAAAATCGGAGTTGAAAATTTTTTTGACAAATAAGGTTAAGCAAGTAAAATTTGTAGACCGCACCTTTAATATAGACCGTACTCGTGCCGCCGATATTTGGCGGTTTTTGCTGGAGAACGATAATGGCGTTACCAATTTTCATTTTGAACTAGCAGGCGATTTGCTGGACGGCGATGACATAGCCTTGTTAAAAACGGCACGAAAAGGGCTTTTTCAATTTGAAATCGGCGTACAATCCACTAATCCGCCGACCTTAGAGGCAATAGGTCGCCGAACGGACACGGCAAAATTACTGGAAAATGCTCGGCTCTTGGACGGCGTGTATTTGGATTTAATCGTGGGTTTACCCCATGAGAGCACGGAGACATTCATCAAATCGTTTAACGATGTAATGGCTGTGTTGCCGTACAGATTGCATTTGGGGTTTTTGAAATTGTTAAAGGGGACGGCACTCCGTGAAAATGCTGAAAAATACGGTATAAAATACCGTGCCGCCGCTCCTTATGATATTTTGTTCAACGACTCCATGGATTTTGCCGCTATCAACGATTTAAGGAAGATTGAGCATATTTTGCAGATGCTGTATAATTCTGGCAATTTTGATGCCTACACTCTGTTCATGTTACAAAATTTTTCGACCCCTTACCGATTTTTCAAGACATTTGCGGACTATTGGTATACAGGCAATTTTCACAAAAAGGCACATAAAAAATTCGACACATTTGCCATTTTGCTAGATTTTGCTGACATTGCAGGGCAGGACAGGCGGCTTATGAGCGAGCTTTTAAAATACGATATGCTATCCCGAGAAAACATACGGACTTTCCCGCCTTTCATAGCCGACTACTACCGATACGACAGGAGAAAAATAGACAAAAAATTTGCACAGCACACTTTCGAGTATGATATAATATCATGGTTGGAAAACCCAACCCTCCCTCTAACCAAAAAACAAACGGAAATCACATTCCATTTTTAACAGACAAAACCGTGGGGCTCTGCCCCACACCTGGCACAAGACCGTCTTGCCGCTGGGGGCGCGCCCCCAGACCCGCTCGTTTGTTTTTTGTATTTTATTGGCTTATTCATGTTGGATTGCGATTTTTTGCGGTTTTTGGGCTGTGTTGATTTCGGCTTAATAAAAAATGCGGGCGGATAGTGTTAATGTCATTAACTTAGCGGCGGCGGGCGAACGGAGTT
>WRKH01000142.1 GCA_009778175.1 Turicibacter sp. | reverse complement strand
AACGGAGTTCGCCCCTACGGGTGGCGATGTTGTAGGGGCGAACTCTGTTCGCCCGTCCCTATAAATCGTTTAAGTTAATGACAGTGGGATATTATCCGCCCGCTTACGGCTAAGGACGCATTAATATTTTCCGCAACTCAAAAACGGCGTTCCCAAAATTGAAAAATTCGGCATTTTAACAATTCCATTAGTGTTTCAACGCCGTGCTTTTGTCAGTAACCCACAAAAATAATCAGATTTTGCGTTGCCTGTAAAATCGTTGCTTGCTTTGTTCCCGTAAAATCTTGCACAACCCTAATCAAATTGCCAAGCCCAAATTTAGCAAATATAAAGTTTCCGAAAATCTTATTGATTTTCCCGCATTTTACCTACACCCCCACATATGTTAAAATAGTATTTACCACAATTTTGAAAACAAGGAGCGGAAAAATGAAATTAGAAAAAATCACTCGCCACTTCACGGCGAGCCTGACAACTGACGGCAACAAATCGGTTTACGACCTATTCGATTGGAAAAAGGTCGAGGTCAAAATTATAAACCACTCCACGGGTGCAATCATCACCCACATGACCGACCTGGAATTTCCCCAAAATTACTCCCAAAGTGCCTGTGATATTATTGCTGGCAAGTATTTTCGCAAAAAGGGTCTGGCGGGCGAAAATGGCGGCATTGATGCCGAAACTTCCATGCGGCAACTGGTGCATCGTATGGTCTCCTTTTGGGTCAATTCCATGAAAGATGAGGGGCTGGTGGACACGGAACAGGCGAAAATCGTCTACGATGAACTCGCCTTTATGCTGCTGGCACAAATGTGGGCACCAAACTCCCCGCAATGGTTTAATACGGGGCTTTTCCACGCTTACGGCATTAAAGGCTCGAAACAGGGGCATTATTTTTACGACCCGCAAACAAAATCGGTCGTGAAATCGGCGGACGCTTACACCCGCACACAAGGCTCGGCTTGCTTTATTATCAGTATCCTGGACACTTTGCTTGGGGAAAAATCCCTGACCGATCAGCTCGTAACGGAATCGCTGCTGTTCAAATACGGCTCGGGCGTGGGGACGAATTGGTCGTCGATACGGGCAAAAAATGAGCTGCTCTCGGGCGGCGGGAAATCCTCGGGATTGCTTAGTTTCCTGAAAGTTTCCGATAGGAATGCGGGTGCGATAAAATCGGGCGGAACGACCCGCCGCGCTGCCAAAATGAACATCTTGAATCTAGATCATCCCGAAATTTTGGACTTTATCCGCTGGAAATCCTTGGAAGAGGACAAGGTTGCGGCGTTGGGGAAAATGGGATATTCCACCTCGATGGATGGCGAGGCTTACGAGACCGTTTCGGGTCAAAATGCAAACAATTCCATCCGTGTGAGCAATGCGTTCATGTATGCCATCGAGGGGCAAAGCGACGATGTGTGGCGGACGACGGGTCGAGTGGACGGGAGAGTGGACAGCGAAATCAAGGCATCGGAAATATGGGAAACGGCGGCGGATGCAGCGTGGCGTTGCGGCGACCCTGGCGTGCAATATGACGACACGATAAACGCCTGGCACACCTGCCCCGCTGGCGAGGACGGCGATTTGGGTGCTGCCCACAACCGCATAAACGCCTCAAACCCTTGTTCGGAATATATGTTTTTGGACGACACGGCCTGTAATTTGGCAAGTATTAACATCTGCCGATTTTACAACACAGAAACGGGCAAATTCGAACTGAACGGCTACATTCACGCCATTGGGCTGATTCAGATGGTCTTGGAAGCGACAATCCATTGGGGGCAGTTCCCGACCAAGGATATTGCCCGAAAATCCCATCTTTTCCGCACAACAGGGCTGGGTCTGACGAATTTGGGGGCTTTGTTCATGCACATGGGCTTGCCTTACGATTCGGACGAGGCACGGCATTTGGCGGCGGCACTCTGCTCCATTATGACGGGGCAATCCTACGCCATGTCTGCCATGATGGCTGAAAAAATCGGGGCTTTCGAGTGCTACGAACTCAACAAAGAGCATATGAATCGGGTCATTCGCAACCACGCACGGGCGGCGGCGTACAATCCACTCGATCAGACATTGGAAGAAATGCCCTACACGCCCGAAATCATCAGCCACAAGGTGCTGCGGAGCTTGGGGCTGGGCGAAATTTCCGATGCACTGTGTGATATTTGGGGAAAAACGATAGAATTAGGCAAAAATCACGGTTTTCGGAACGCACAAGTAACGGTGCTTGCCCCGACTGGCACGATCGCCTTTGCGATGGACTGTGCCACAACGTCCAGCGAGCCGTTTTTTAGCCATGTTGTGTACAAAAAATTGGTCGGCGGGAGCAATATGACGATTGTGAACCCGATAATCCCCCTAGCCTTAAAACGGCTAAATTACTCGGCTGACGAGATTGCCGCCATTGAAGAATACGTACTCCGCAAAGACGAGAACGGCAGCATAATAGACGGCAAAATAGAGGGCGCACCGTTCCTGAAAACGGAGCATTTGGGTGTATTTGACACGGCAAGCAAATGCGGCACGGGCAAGCGATTTATCGAGCCGCTGGGTCATGTGAAAATGATGGCAGCCCTCACGCCGCACATCACGGGTGCAATTAGCAAAACGGTGAATCTGCCCAAAGAAGCGACTGTGGCGGACATTCGGGAAATTTACCGAATTTCGTGGCAGTTGGGCGTGAAAGCGATTGCGATTTATCGGGACGGCTGCAAAGTCAGCCAGGTGCTGTATTCCGCCAAAACCGCCGCCACCGAAAAGCCGCTCTCGGATTTCACGTACAATGAGTTGATTGAGCATATAAATGAGCAGAAAAATATTTACAACCCGAAACGGGTCAAACCCTCGGGCATACGCCCCGCAAAGGTGCATAAAGCTGACATAAACGGGTTGACATTGTACATCACAACCAGTTATTATGAAGACGGGCGGCTGGCTGAGATTTTCGCCTCGACGGGGCGGCAGGGTTCGTTGGCTAAGGGCTTGCTGGAAAGCCTGTCGATAACGATTTCAAAGATGTTGCAATACGGGATTGCCCCGAAATATATAGCCTCGATGTACAGAGGGCAGAAGTACGAGCCGAACGGGTATGTGTCGGATCATCCATATATAAAGCAGGTGGATTCCATTTCCGATTTGATTAGCAAGATTATTGATATTGAGATGGGGGATTATACGAATTGTCAAGTGAAGCCGCAGGATTTGGATGAAGTGGCGAGTGAGGCGAGTGAGATGAGTGAGGCGAAAGTGAAAGTGGTGGAGAAGGCGTATTCGGCGGCGGATTATTTGTATGGGGAGATTTGTCCTGATTGTAGTAGTACGAAGATGGTTAAGAATGGGACTTGTAAGGTTTGTACGGAGTGTGGGAGTACTACTGGGTGTAGTTGAGGGGAGGTTGAAAAAGGCGGAGAAGGGTTCTCCGCCTTTTCGTTTTCAAGTTGTAGCACTACCCTCTCCCCCGACAATACTCCCGAAAATTATTAACAGCAGTAAAAAACTCCCGCATCATAATAACCCAATAATACCGATCCCGCAAATGCAACACCCACTTCCTGGGCAGAATCCCAATCCCACCCACAAGCATAAAAAAGGCAATCACCGGCGAAAGCCACACAAGTGCAAAAATCCCTCGCTCTCGCCTCAAATGCCCCAAATCCAACGATAACCCAAAAAATTGCATAAGGAAAATATACAAATATTGCTCACGCACATTACAATCCCGCCGAGCTATCACAGGAAATTTCCCCTCCGCCGCCAGCTTTATATAATCCTCAATATTAAACGTATTCGCATAAATGCTACCGTTTATATAGCCAATCGAACCGCTCCCAACCCCAGCATAATCCTCATAATTTATCACATATTCATCCACCAACGCCGCCGCCGTGTCCTTGCGGTTAAAACACCAAGCCGTCGCCCCTTTAAAATCCTCCGCCAACTGCTCCGATATAATTCCGTAAAAATGCCGCCCACGCCTGCTGTCCACATCGCCCATCGTCTTCTCTATCGTCTTTCGGGTCGCCGCCGACAACATCAGCGGATAATACGTTATCTGATTTATCCCCAAACCCCTAATTATCTCCAAATCACGCCGCAACGACTCCTCCGATTGCACAGGCATATTAAACATCATATCCACGTTAAAAGTAGGAAAATCCTTGCAATATCGCTCAATCCGCTCCACAATCTCCGCACCGCTGCCGTATACGCCAAAACGCCCCGTTTTCTTCAAAATCTCATCATCAAAACTCTGCACCCCAACCGAAAGCCGATTTACCCCAATTTCCTGCAAGGGGCGTATATGCTCCTCGTCCAAATGATTCGGATTCGTCTCCAATGAAATTTCCGAAATCTCAAATTGCTGCTTCAAAAGCCCAATCGTCGCCAACAACTCGGGCATCAGCACAGTGGGCGTTCCGCCTCCAAAATACACCGTGCTAAATTTATACCCTTTTTCCGCATACATCAAAATTTCCCTATTTAACGCATGAAAATAATCCCGTGCCAAGTCCTCATTCATCACAACCTTGTGGAACGAGCAGTAAGTGCACAGCCGTTCGCAAAACGGAATATGTATGTACATCATAATCGGCTTGCTAGTATCCCGCAAAATAGGGACTTGGCAAGCTCCCGACGGGTCGAAACGCAGGTAGCTGTTTACCTGCCTCCGAATAATTCCGCCCACTATTTTCTCGATTTTATTGTGTGGAAGAAAAGTATCCATAGCCATCAGTCATTCTAAAAGAGCCGTCTGGTAAAATCCAAAGCCCTTCCCCTCCTGCTCGCACGACCACGTCCATCGCCTCGTCAAGTTCTAGCACAAAAGCCGCCGTTGCCAGTACGTCCGCCATTCCGCCATGCGGGTGGATTATCGTAGTCCCACGAAAATCCGAGGCTGGCATAAGCGTCCGAGGGTTAATTATATGGTGATACCGCACACCGTCTATCATCACAAAACGCTGGTAATCGCCGCTGGAAAAAACAGCGGTATTAATCACATTCAGCACATCGACATTACCCCCCGAGCCAAACGGATCTGTAACACCCACGTTCCAAGTATCTCTATTTCCGCCCACAGGCCCGTCGCCCAAAACAACATCGCCGCCCACGGACAAAATAAACGAATCCAAGCCCCGTTCTCTCACATATCGAGCCGCCAGCTCCGTCGCATAGCCCTTAGCAATCCCGCCAACGTCCAGCGACATACCGACCTGTTCCAAAAACACGGTATTATTTTCTTCATCGATAATCAAGCCAGAAATATCCATAAAAGCCGCCGCCGCTTGCAATTCTGCCATACTAGGCACAGTATCCCTTTCGCCCGAAATAACCGTCCGCCACAAATCCGTCAGCGGTCCAATCATCACATTCACAACGCCGTTACTAGCATGATACGCCTCAATCGAAAAATTAAGCACTTCAATCACAACAGGATCGACTTCCACGGGCGACACGCCCGCATTTTCGTTTATCGTCCGAATATTATTTATGCCCTCATAACTTTCATACCTATCAAAGAGCCTATGCAGCCGCATAAGTTCGGGCAGCACGACATCTCGGCTAAAATACACAAATTCCTCTTGCCCTTGCGTATAGCCAATAAAATTAGTTATCGTATCAAAGACTTCAAAGAACATATCGTTAAACCTAAACAATTCAACGACTTCGGCTTCAACGACTTCGGCGACAAATCCCATATCATCGCCAACATTCCCTTCAACCACCACAACTTCTTCCGCCAAAACGCCAACTTCCTCAACCTCATCAACCTCGCCGCCCCCACAGGCAACAAGCATCAAGGCTAAAAACCACAAAAATTTTTTCATACTAAACCCTCCTAAGACCGTGGGGCTCTGCCCCACACCCCGCAAGGGGCTCTGCCCCTTGACCCCGCCACTTTGAAAAGTGGACAAACTTTAAATTTATTTTTGGATATTTTTCGCATAGTGCGGCTTTGCCGC
>WRKH01000141.1 GCA_009778175.1 Turicibacter sp. | reverse complement strand
TCGCAAATGCCACCAAGCCCCTATATATCTCATCTTCCGTAAACCCAACCACCAACTGCCCATTCGGCAAACTAACCGACTCTACAGTAGAATAATTCGCCAAAACAATCGCCAACTTCAACATTCGAGCCTCTAAAACTACTATCCCTTGCCCCTCGTAAATCGACGGAAATACGAAACAATCACAACTAGCCATAATCTCAAAAGGATTCGCCAACTTCCCTGTCAAAACAACATTTTCCGCCAAGCCCAACGACCGCACCAAATCCGCAAGTTCGCTTTTTAACACGCCATCGCCAACTATATACAGCTTGCTTTCGGCATATTTTTGGCAAAATCGCCCAAACGCCTTTATCAAATTCGCATGATTCTTCTCAGGAGACAGCCGCCCAACCGTTACAAAATTGAATTTATTCGACTCTTTCGGCACATTTCGGTTTTGTATCGCCGCCGCTAATTGCTCATCACTCACATATTGCATTATCCGCTCCGTGTTTATCGGATTGTTGACATATGTGTAGCGGTCGGCTATCTTATCGTTTGTCATGGAGCGACTGTTGACTTTCATAAGCCACTCGCCAGCCGACACGATTTTGTCGTAACGTTCGTATATGCCGACCAATGTCGCAAACTCGAAACGGCGGTTGTTTGCCAAAATCTTTGCCGTATTATTCAAATCCTGTGCTAAATCGTTGTGTTGCCAAATGTACTTCACACCATCCGCCTGAGCGAGCAAAGCGGCAAAAAACGGCGAATATCCCGAAAAATTAACCACATAATCGAATTGGATTTCTCCAAAACATTGCTTGTGCTCCCTTGCAAATATCCTGTACGCCGCTTGGTCGAAACCATTTTTCAACGCCGCATACACTTTCAACTGCTCCGCAAATGTCGCAAAACACACGCCAGAATGGGTAAACAACCGTATTTCCGCTGGTAATCGCCCCAAGTTTTCCTGATTGACCTCTGGCATACACAGCAAAGACACGTCAAACCGCCCAAAATCCAAAGATTCCACAAACGATATAAACACCTCGGTTATCCCATTAACCTCCATGTTGCCTGCAAAGAATAGGATTTTGACTTTATCGGTCGTGAATGTTGGATTGCTATACGCTTTTCGGCTAAAATAGGCTTTTATGGCTGAAAATAGTACGCTATTTTTGACACTAAAAATAAATTTTTTCATGTGCCTGTTAGTTCGTTGACAATCGTCTCTAAGTCGGCCGCATTAGCAAAAATTTTATCGCTAAAATCAAAAATATCGCTTTTTTCATGCGAGATAATGCTATCGAATTTTGCCGTGCCGAAAATGCGGCTATAGTTTACTTCTTTTGTAGCATTTGCCTTAAAAACATCAAGCAACTCTCTCGTGGGAAAAACCTCCGTACATAAACGTATGTCAAGATTTTTTATATTAAAAACCCTCAAATCATCCGTGTAAATAGTGATGTCATAATCGGATAGTTTTAACGTTTCTATAATATTGCCTGTATTCTTCCAAATCGCTGTTGCTAAAATCGAGCAACAACTTCTTCTTTTGGGCAACTTCAAATGCACTTTCTTTCGCCATTTTGTTAAAGGCTATGTCTATGCATCTTTTGCTTGCGAATCCGTCTTCATTGTACAAATATTTTTGCTTTAATTTAGCGTAATCCACGGTTTTGTGCTGTTTCAAATGCCGAAACAATTCCTCCATACTATACGATACCTCGCCAGGTAATTCGTCTGGCTTAAAGTAAACACCTCGAACCGCATTGTATTCATCATAGTCATACCAATAAAAATATATAGGTCTATCCGTAAGCATAAAATCCATATAAATGGAGCTATAATCGGTTATAAGCATATCTATTTGAGACAGCATTTCGTTTGCATCGATGGTTGGTGCGACAAATATCGACAGGTCATAACCCAAATTTTCAAACAGTTTGTAGCTTAGATTATGAAGACGCACCAAAACGTTGTATTCCTCGAACTCACAAGCAAGACGTTCTTTGGTTTCTTTGATAAAATTATAGTTATCTTCCGTCGCCGTCGCTGTCGCCCCTGTTCCACGCCAAGTTGGAGCATATAATAGGGTTTTTTTCGCCTTAACTTCAACCGATCCTCTCAATGTCAAGTCGTTGCGAGGATAACCTATTTCTAACACTTTTCCTGGGTAAATTCCGCCCAGCTGATAAGAATTTTTATAGATGTTTGTCATAAAGTCGTTGGGCGATATTATGTAATCTGCATTTAGAAAGCTACGAACAGTATTCTTCGAGTTGTATCTGTTGTCGTCTACTCCTAGCGTCTTCACCGTGATAGAATGCCATGTGTGTATCGTAGTCTGTTCCGTCCGTTTAGCAAAATAATGCGGAAAACTAACGTTCTCTACAATATATTCGGCTATGGCTAAATATTTTGCATAATCCAAATCCCGATCCACAAATTTCACGTTGGGGAGGCTGTAGGTGTTTTTTAGTTCGGTTCGCAAAGTTTCATCTCTAATCGTCCATATATGCACAAATTCATTAAAATTAGGTTCTTGCATAAAAGTCTTGAAAATGGCGTAGGGATTGCAGGACATGGCGTTTCCGTAGTGGCTGTGGTATAGGATGCTCTTTGGTTGGATTGGGGTTTTTCGATTGTGCAGGTAGGTTGTTATTAAAGTTTCTTCTGTAATCATGCTCCTTTTGTTTTCCCTCCTATTCTGGAATTAGTGTCAAAATTTCTTTAATGGGCATACAAAGTTCGTCAGCCTCGGCGGAACGTCCATTTTCAAGGATAAGTCTAGCCGTCTTCAACATAGCAGGAAAAGCCGAGCGTATCAAATGATTGGCATAAATCACGACTTTAACACCCCTCTTTTCGAGTTCGTCCTCTGTAACGGTGTTGTAAGTGGACGGCACAGCCACAAGCGGCACATTCCCAAACTTAACATATTCATCGCAAAATTCAAAAATCTCATTCGGCGAAGTCTTGGCGGAATGTATCATTATTCCGTCCGCTCCTGCTTGGATATATGCCTTCGCCCGTTCGATTGCATCTTCTTGCCCTTTGTTTAATATCAAACTCTCAATCCTCGCAATTATCGAAAAATCCTGACTAGACCGTGCCTTTTTTCCAGCCGTTATCTTTTCGCAAAAAGATTTTATATCGTCCTGATTCTGCCCAACGTCCCCAAACAACGAATTTTTCTTCAAGCCAATCTTGTCCTCAATAATAATCGCCGAAACGCCAGCCCTCTCGATACTCTTGATGTTGTGAACAAAATGCTCCGTCAAGCCGCCAGAATCGCCGTCAAGGATAATCGGTTTTGTCGTTACGTCCAAAATCTCCTGTATTGTCGCCAATCTCGAAGAATGGTCAACTAACTCAATGTCAGGTTTTCCCTTTGCCGTGGAATCACACAAACTGCTAACCCACATACCGTGAAATGTCTTCGTTCTGCCGTTTGTTGTGATTGCGGTCTTCTCAGCTATCAGTCCAGTAATGCCATTATGAGCCTCGATAATACGGATTAGCGGCTTGTTTTTGAAATAATAATTTAACTTCCGCCGCCGCACCTCAGGAAGATACCCCTGTTTCGATATTTTACGGAAAAATTCGTCCACCACAACACCCTTTGTAAAGGGTATTTCTAAAATCTTTCCGCCCCACGCCGATATGGTTTCTTGTATCTTCTTGTCGGTCGCCGTATGTTTCGATCCACGTATCACAATGTCAGGCTTTATCGTTTGCAAGTTCTTCGTAAAGTGAAAATCGTCTTCCAAGACCACGTCTTTCACGCCGCTTATCGCACGGAATACGCTCATTCGCTCTGATTCGGTCATGTACGGCACTCTCCCCAGCCGCTCCAAAATGCTGTCTGAATACACGCCGATTGTCAAGTCGCCCAAATCCGCACCCTTGCGGATTACTTCGATGTGGACGTGGTTTATCATCTCTGTTGCCATTGTTAAGTATATTTTCATTTTCGTCCGCTTTCTTTCAAAATTTCGCCTTTTATGTGTTCGTATATCCTTTTACCAGCTGTACCGTCTACGTTGTAGGCGTTTTCTGCTATTAGTTGTCGTTGTTTTGCTGCTCGTGCGTGTTCTTCTGTACTATCCAAATCCTCCGCCACATAATCCAAAAAATTATCCAGTGTGTGATAATATTCGTCTTCAAAATATGGAGTGCGATACATATTGTCCATATTATCTGGGTTTGCAGGGAATGGCGTGTATTTGACATTGGGGAGTTCTATCTTTATGTTGCGGATTTCGCCGTTTTTGTACTCTTGTATTGATTGTTTGGCATGATTATAATTGTATATAGTGCCACTATATACGTGATAATCTAGTGTAAATTGGTACAAATTATCACGATTTATTTCAAACTCATGCACAACGCTTTTTTCGTTTGTCTTAACATCGATTTTATACGCTGCCCCCTCTTCGAACGGTAGCAACCACACATAGCCGTCTGTGTATAGAAGTTTGTAATACGGATTTTGGTCGTAAATTCCACTAAATTCTTTTGTACCCTTTGTTGGGTGCCATTTTATCAACGCTCCCTTGGTGTTGGATTTTGGCACTATCCAAAAATATTCGCCGTCCGATACGATATTACCGTATTTGTAGTCTTTACTGCCCACTCGGTACAGTTTCGTTTTGCACGTTTTCATGTCAAATGACATGACTATATTTGTAAAGGAAAAAGGAAGCCAAATAGTGTTGCCGTGTTGACACGCTCCACCGAAAGCAAGCGGTACTCCAATAACCATTTCACGACACCAGTCATTAAAGAGTTTGATTTCGCCTGTTTGCGTGTCTAGTCGTATTATTGCAGGGTATCGTTCGGGCGTGAGAAACACATAATTTTCGTAGACAAAAACACATCCAAAACACACAAGAATTTCTGGCACATATGGCAAATTTAGTGAGATTGCCGTAAATTTCCGTTCATTGATGTCGTATTTTAAAATGCACGACTCATTACTAAAAAGAGAATAGAATGGCGGAAAATATAAGCAATCGCCAGATTTTACGGGTTGAAAATAGGGTGTATGTTTAGTTTGGTCGTATTTTGGCACTCCCTCGAAAAATCCCATAAATTCGATTTTTTCGGTGGTTTTATCCAATCGAAACAGTCCGTTTATTGTTTGCGGCGAAAACCATATATCTGTCTCTGTTACATAAATCCAGTATAAAAACAATAAATTTTTCTCAACAGCCATCAATGTACTTCTCATAGCCGGTTTGCCAGTCGCACGGTAGAGGCTCGGCACACTACTAGCATCAGTATACAACGCATCCGCATAAGCCAACGCCCTATGCAAATCCGCAGTATCATCAAAAATTCCAATATTTTGTGCCTTAAAATCCGCAATCATCTTCTTGTATCGTGGCAATAACCACGGTCTCATGGATTTTATTGTTGACTCTAAAAGTGGGTGCGGTCGCCACCATAGAGCTATATCCTTGTGTTTTTTGAATGTATCGAACACGTGCTGCATTTTGTCCAAATGTTTCTCATTGTTCGGCAGCAGCGTAACTATCGAAGAGTTGTACATCACAACCTTTTTACCCTTAACGATATTTTGCCATTGTGCTGGCAGACTGAAATTCTCACGTTTCGAGTTGACTACTTTATCAATCTTCGGACTACCAAAATGCAGGAATTTCTTCTCTACATTGGGCATATTTGCTCCGTACATCTTCTTCATTGCGGCAATCGTGTTTTTAGTGGTAGATTCTGATGCTAAAATTATCCTATCAGTCATCAAGTAGCCGTTCGACCCCAAGCGATTATGCGGCACACTATCAAAATCAGGCGTGTATGCCGAATATATCAGCATATCCGTATGTTCTCGCAAAGTCTTACAATAGAAGTCAGGATGAATACTGGTAACAAAATTCATATCGTCATACGGATTAAACAGGAAAATCGCATCTGGTCGCCGTTCTTTCATGTTGTATG
>WRKH01000140.1 GCA_009778175.1 Turicibacter sp. | reverse complement strand
CTCTGCCCCCAGACCCCCGCCACTTTGAAAAGTGGACAAACTTTAAATTTTTGTTTTGTTATGGGTGGCGTTTTTGATTTGCTGTAGGGGCGGATAATATCCGCCCGCAATCGCAAATCGCAAAAAATTCCTAAACTACAGGCGAATGTTATCCGTCTGCAACCGCCAAAACTACAATAATTCCGCCAAAATTCGATTAACCTCTCCTTTTAGCTCTTCGACCGTCTCATCATTTACACTTTCGTCCCCGCACTCCCGCTCAATTATCTCTGCCAATCTTGCCAACTCTCGCTCATTCATCATTCCCGCCAAATTCTTCAAATTATGTGCCAACCGATACGCCAACGTGTAATCCTCATCCGCCAACGCCTGTCGCAATTCGGGGATAACATCCCGTTGACTCTCCAAAAAATCCGCCCGTATCTTTGTCATTATCTCGGGGCTGGCTGTGAATTCTTCTTCCTCAAAATCTTCGTCAAAATCACTAAAATCAAAGCCCGCCAATCGGTCGTCCTCGTCTTCTTTATCCTTGATGAATTTCGTCAAAACCACGTCCAGCGGCGTGGCTCGAATCGGCTTTGAAATAAATCCATTAAACCCATTTTTCAAAAATTCCTCCGCCTGCCCGATTAACGCATTTGCCGTTAGGGCGACTATCGGCAGCGTGTAGCCCATTTCACGCAGTTGGGCTGTCGTCTCCATTCCGTCAAGTTCGGGCATCATGTGATCCATGAAAATAATGTCGTATTTTTCGCCCGTCCGCACCTTTTCAATCGCCTCAAATCCGCTTTCGCAAGTCTCGATTTGCAACTCGTACATATCCAAAAATCCGCGCGCCACATACAGATTCGTGTCCACATCGTCCACCACCAGCACACGCCCGTAAGGCATGGGTTTTGGTGTAAAACTTAATTTTTGGGCGGCGGATTTTGAGTCCATTTGAAATTCGTTTAACTGGCTGGCACGTTCCTCGCCCAAAACCGCATTATCAACCAATTCTTGCGGTATGGTAACTGTGATTTTCGTACCTACGCCAAATTCGCTTTCCACCTCAATATTTCCGCCCATAAGCTGCAGCAAATTGTGGGTTATCGGCATCCCCAAGCCCGTCCCGAAAGACAGTTTTATATCCTTTTCCTGAAATTGTGCATACTCGTTAAACAACGACTCCAGTTGCTCAGGGGTCATTCCGTGGCCTGTGTCCTCGATGGTTATCGTCAAATTTGCATGATTGCTACCCTCAATGGGCTGTGCAATTATCGTGAACGTAACCGAGCCGCTTACCGTGTATTTGAACGAATTCGACAGGAGATTGTTCAAGACCTGTTTTATCCGTAATTCGCTGCCAATCAACGCCGCAGGGATATTTTCATCCGCTTGCACAATAAATTTGATGTCCTTGCTCCCCAAAAATGCCAGATTCAAGTGAATGACATCACTTAGCATACTGGCAGTGTCGTATTCGTCGGGCGTTATCGTCATTTTGCCCGCCTCGATTTTGGACAAATCCAAAATATCGTTTACAATGTTCAGCAAAATGCTTGCCGAATTGTAGATTTTCGCAAACGCCTCTTCCAGTTCGAGGGGCAATGTCTTCCGTAGATGAATCTCCGAAATGCCCAAAACGGCGGCGATTGGTGTGCGTATCTCGTGGCTCATGCGTGCCAAAAATCGGCTTTTCATCTGTGAATTTTCCAGTGCCGCCTCCGCTGCCTGAGCTAGTTTCATGTTCTTTTTCAGCTCTCGCAAGTCGATGGAATACGCCAAAACCACATTTTCATCATTGTAATTTATGGTAAAACACTGGACTTCGGACGGAATCGGCTCGCCTTTCGCCGTCTGATGCAGCCACTCGAACTGCACAGAGCCGTTTTCGTAGCATTTCTGAATCCACTCCGCACCCTTTTCCACGGAGAGCGAACCGTCAGGCTGTCGTTCGGGGGATGCGTCGAAAAAATTCATGCCGTACTCCTCTTTGCTGGCGAATCCGTACCGCAAAAACGCCTCTTCGTTACATTCCAAAATATTCAAATCCTTGTCCAGCACCGTCATAACAATCGGTGCGGAGTCGAACATGAGTTTGCGGGTTTGGCTTATCTTTTTTTCATACACGATGATGTCTAGCAGCGTATTTATCGCCGTTGCAACGTCCGTGTAAATACCGTACAATTTGGCGGTGGCGAGCCGTGCATCCGTGTTGCCGTGGCGGTTTTGCGTGGTTATTTCGTTGATGTCGGCGACCATATCGGCAAACATATTGGCAGTTTCGGTAATCATATGGGAAATTTCGCCGTCCCAAGCGGGCGGGCTTTTGCGGATTTTTTCCCAGTAGAGATTTTTCGCTTGTGTAATCGTTTTTGCCATTGCACGGGAAGTGAGTGCCAGTAATCCCAGTAAAATCAGCATTACAGCTACCAACGCATAGATGACCATTTGCATATTGGAGAGCGAATAGTCGATAGATGCTAAAGTGCTTTCCGCCTCGGCGTTCGAGAGTTGCATGAGTTCGAGCAGCGTGTCCTCGGCGACAACGATTGCCCCCCAAATCGGCATAGAAACGTCCGTTTCGGAAAAATCCCGAATGAGTTCGTAAGTTTTGTCGATATACGCCAAAATTTCGGTGATTAAAATCAGTTCAAGGCTGATATTTTCGTCCAAAACGGGATCCGTGATAAGGGAATTTGTGTAGGCGGCGGCGATTCCGTTCAAGCGAGTGTACAGGCTTTCCAAATCCGCATAAATCTGCTGATATTCAGGTTCAGCAAGCATTTCCCGCACCAGATGGCGGATATTTATAAATTCCTGATAAAATTCCAGCAAATAAGCCGTCCTTGCACTGACATAGTCGATTTTGTAGCGGTGCAAGGCGTTTATGTTGTTGAACGCGACGGTCATATAAACGATAGCAACGACAAAAAGAACCGATAGAATCAGCCCTGAATGTCGTGGGAAAATGGCGAGTTTGCTAGACTTTTCCATTACTGTAACAGGCGTTTTAGCACCACATCGCCTAGCACATTTTTGAACGCTTTTTCCAAGCGTTCGACGGTAATAGGCTTACGAACGTAGTCCTTTGCACCTGCACGAATGCATTCCATAACGCTTGCCTTGTCGCTAGAGCCAGTACACATTATGATTATCGCCTCGGGGTAAAGTTCTAGCAATTTTTTGATTACGACCTTGCCGTCCATATCGGGCATAGCAATATCCAAAAAGACGATGTCGGATTTGTATGTCTCGTACATAGTGATGGCGCTTTCGCCGTCCTTAGCTTCGATTATGTTTTCGGACTGTATTCCGCAGTGGTCGATTAGTATCTCTTTTAGCACGGTACGCATTATTGAAACATCGTCAACTATTAAGACGCGCATATCCTTATTTTTTACAATCATTGGGTCGCTCCTTAAAATTTTTTTCGATGGTTTTATTATAGCACAATTTTCGGGATTAGCCAAATTTGCGAGGGAGACGTGAGATAAATCCGCTAAAAAAGGGGCAGAATTCCGTGTCCGCCCCTTTTTTCAGATGGATGGATGTTTGTTTAATCATCCCATTCAAATTTAACAATATCTCCAGTATGCACATTTATGTACATCTCGACAAATGGCAATCTGCCGCCGCCTGGAACATTAAACAACAATTCCCAAACCCATTGACCTCGCTCGAAATCCATGCCAGAATTGCTACGCAACGTGCCTGAAAGCCCACGTCTGGCCAATTCTGCATGACCCAACTCTATGGCTCTATCCAAGGAAATCGCTGGATTTGTCGGTCTGCCGCCGCCTTGTCCGCCTCCTGGGGAGGGGCTTGCTTGACTTACTCCAGGTGATGGACTCGCCCAGCTGCCTGGTGTTGGCTGTGGCGTTGCTGCTGGTTGAGGTGCGACTGGCTGAACAGCTTGGGTAGCTGCGGGTGCTTGCAAAAATCCGCCCGTGTTCACATTTACATAAAATTCAAAACTTCTGCCCTGCCCGTCAAATTCTACGCTCCAAACCCACACGCCGTTCTCGATATCCATGTAAACATAATCGAATCTAGCGGAGGTTACGCCGATGGCAACCAGATGATCTCTAGCCAATTCCACAGCCCTTTGTGCGGAAATCGGCGGATTTGCTGGCCCGCCCGATCTTGCAGGGGATCGTGGGACTACGTTACCGATGGTTATGTTGCTCGCCGCAGGTGCTACCTGTTGAGGAGCAGTTGGTTGAACGGGCTGAGTTGGCACAGTTGCAACAGGTGCGGACATTGGTGCTTGCAAAAATCCGCCCGTGTTCACATTTACATAAAATTCAAAACTCCTGCCCTGCCCGTCAAATTCCACGCTCCAAACCCACACGCCGTTTTCAACATCCATGTAAACATAGTCGAATCTGGCGGAGGTTACGCCGATGGCAATCAGATGATCTCTAGCCAATTCCACAGCCCTTTGTGCGGAGATCGGCGGATTTGCTGGCCCGCCCGATCTTGCGGGGGGTCTTGGCACTACATTCCCGACGGTTATGTTGCTCGCCGCTGCAGGGGCTTGTGCTGCCGCCACGGGAACGCCGCCCTGCGTTGAAATCATGGCTGTTTGTGTTGCGGCATCCCAGCCCAAACCATAACCCAACGTCTCCAAAACCGCACGGAGCGGTATCATCGTACTGCCGCCTATAATTTGTGCGGGCACTTCCAGAGCGAAAGGCGTACCGTTCGTCATAAAAGTGGAGCTTCCCACGACTATAACGATACTCTGTGTACCTCTTGTTAGCGTGGCGATTCGTGCCTCGGGATTCCAAGCAATATCAAAACCCAACTGCTCAAAAACGCCTCGTATAGGTACAAGTGTACGTCCATCTACAATCACAGGCCCTGCACCAACAAACGCAACTGGCGTTCCATTGATGCTCACATTCGTGGCGTTCGTATGCGTTGACATAAACAACGCCGCCACAAGTGCAAATACTGACAACATCAAAAATTTCTTCATTTTTCTCTCTCCTTAATTTTGTGTTTTTTGCATCTCCTAGTCATCCCATTCAAATTTTACAATGGCACCTGTGTCAACATTTATGTACATCTCCACAAGTGGCAACCTGCCGCCAGGGACTGAGAATAAAATTTCCCAAACCCATTGCCCATATTCAAAGTCCATTCCTGAATGTTCACGGAAAGTGCCAGAAAATCCACGTCTTGCTAGTTCTGCATGACCCAATTCAATAGCTCTATCCAGTGAAATTGCAGGATTTGACGGTCTGCCTCCGCCTCCTGTGCCGCCTGCGGCTGGAGAGGGCGATGCAGCATTTTGAGACGGCGTGGCCTGACCTATTGGGCTAGGCTGCACTACTGGCGTTGGCGTTTGAACTTCGGGAGGTGGCGTTGCAATCGGCTCATTAGCGGGAGGCAATGCTACCATTGCATCATCAAAGCGGTTCATACGTATAGGATTACCCGTTTCGGCGTTTACGTATACGGCATAACGGATATTCCCTTCCCGCACTTCAACTTCAAAGGTCAGCGTGTCATTTTCCGTAAACAGCACGGCATCAGATGCTACGCCATGCCCTACCAATTCCAGAGCGATTTCAACGGCGTGTTGGCTTGAAATTTGCGAAACTTCGGCTGGCGTTTGCAAATTCATGACCAAAATTTGCACCAGTGCTCGAAGTTCTTCGATTTCTGCCCGCATATCCGCCTCATTTTGTTGCACGGGGGCTGGAACAACAGCCGCAACCTGCTCCGCTCCCGTCAAAACATTCGATGCCACAAAAGAAAAGCTCAAATATCCCAACGAAAACAACAAAATCGCTCCCGCAACCCCCATAACTTTATTCAACATATTTCCACCTCCTTTCTTTTTTAAGACCGTGGGGGCTTTGCCCCCACACCCCCACCAGGGCGCGCCCTGGACTGCATCTTTTTTGAACTTTTTGCACCTTTAG
>WRKH01000139.1 GCA_009778175.1 Turicibacter sp. | reverse complement strand
TTATATTTTTCGGAAACTTCCGATAAGTACAACTACTTTTTTGACGAATTTGGGAATTATCAAGAGGTTTTATCGGAGGATTTTGACGAGGACGAGGGGGAAAATTTGACAAATTCCAAAATACGTGCTAAACTTAATTTACCTCGGCAGGGGCAGAGGGCAAAATTGAAAGGGGAAAAATTATGAAAAAAGAGTTGACATTTGCGGACATCACATTCCATGACGGCGAGTTAGTAACAGAGGACGAGTTGTTCGAGAGGTTTGAGCATCATCATATTTTGTTGCGGCGAGAGGACGGCTTTTTTAAGGAACATCCTGGGTATTGGGGGTTTTTGGTTGCGTCTACTCCTGTGAACGATGAGCCCGAATATGGTGCTGGTGCAATGCTTTTAGATAACTATATGGAGGACTTGTGGGCGAAAGGAGAGGGCTTTGTTTACTCGGTGGACTATACGTATCCGCCCTCGGAGGGGAGCAGATTTTGGTAGAACATAAATTTGAATACAGCGTATCTTTGTTGCTTAGTTCACATAGGTATATATGCGAGGTTGGTTTGGGGCTTGAATTAAAGCCTTTCTTGACTTCCAAAAAACAACCTGCCATTATTGACACAGGCTGTGCAAATACACTTGTTGATTTAGACCTTGCGAAACAGCACGGCAAGCGGTTGGCGGCGGAATATTCTGCTGGGTGCAAGCGTATTGGTAAATTGGAATTTTGGCTTAAAACACGACACGCACGAGTTGTATTTTTCGGAAATTTCCGACAAGTACAACTACTTCTTTGACGAATTTGGCAATTACCAAGAAGTTTTGTCAGAGGATTTTGATGAGGATGAGCTGAAATATTAAAATTTTGCCCAACAACCCCCAAAAATGGGGTCAAGAGGCTACCCTTTGCGAGGTGCGGGGTATGACAAAAAAGCCCCACAGTCTTAATCCTTTCAGCTGGCGATCCCATTCATTATTTCCAGGGTTTCTTCGAAGGAGAATTTTTCTTCCACTGTTTGGGTTAGGAAATCGTTGATTGCGGTGTGCTTGGAAATAGCTAAATCTATCTCGGAATTGCTGCCCTTTACGTATGCGCCAATGTTTATCAAATCCTCGGAATTTGCGTATACCGCCATGGATTTCTTTATCTCTGCCGCAAAATCCTTGTGATCTTTGCTCGCAATGTCAGACATTACACGGGATATGCTCGCTAACACGTCTATCGCTGGATAATGGTTACGGTTGGCTATTTTGCGGGAAAGCACGATATGCCCGTCCAAAATCCCCCGTGCCGTATCCGTTACAGGCTCGGTTAGATCGTCGCCGTCCACCAAAACTGTGTACAACCCCGTTATACTGCCCTTGTCGGAATTTCCAGCTCGTTCCAATAATTTTGGCATAACAGCAAAAACAGAGGGCGTGTAACCTCGAGATACAGGCGGCTCGCCCGTTGCAAGCCCCACTTCCCGCTGTGCCATTGCAAAACGGGTCAGCGAGTCCATGAGCAACATCACGTCCTTGCCCTGCTCCCGAAAATATTCCGCTATACTGGTCGCCACTTCCGCCGCTTTTAGCCGCACAAGTGCAGGCTTATCCGAGGTTGCAATCACCAAGACCGACCGCCTAAGCCCCTCTTCGCCCAAATCCTTTTCCAAAAATTCCCGCACTTCACGCCCACGTTCCCCAATCAACGCAATCACGTTCACGTCCGCTTTGGTATTTCGGGCAATCATGCCCATTATCGTGCTTTTTCCAACGCCACTGCCCGCAAAAATCCCAATCCTTTGTCCTTTGCCCACAGTAAGTAATCCGTCAATCGCCTTAACCCCAAGCGGTAGCGGTTCATGTATCCTATTTCTCAGAAGTGGATTCGGGGGCTGATTTGCCGTAAAAAATTCTTCGCCCTCCGCAATGTCGCCTTTCCCGTCCATCGGATTACCCAATCCGTCCAGAACTCGCCCCAGCAATGCCTCCGAGACTTTGACCGTTATCGGTTTATTCAGCGATTCCACGACGCTCCCAGGACCAATCCCGCCCATATTCCCGAGCGGCATCAATAGGATATGATTATCCTTAAAACCCACAACCTCCGACAAAATCTCTTCCCTATTCCGACCCGTCCGTATACGACAAGTTTGACCGATACTAACATCTGGCCCAGCCGACTCTATCGTAAGCCCCACAACCTGCGAGACTCGACCCGTTTTCTTAACATAGTTCTTCTCCAAAACCGCCCGATATTTATCTAGCATAATTCCTCCTAAAAGATTAAAACCGTGGGGGTTTTGTCGTACCCCACACCCCTCAAGGGAACACGTCCTTGATTCCGCTCATTTTTTACCTGCACCCGTATTTCCGCCATTCGCAAGGGCAATATTCATGTATATAGCAGGATTAATTCTATTATAGCGGGGATTTTTGGGTTTGTCAAGAGGGTGGAATTTTTTGGAGGGCGTTTTCATCCGCCTCGAAAATTTTTTTCAAGTCAAGCTCTGCAATCGGCGACAAATCCGCCCTCTCTGCGAAATGCTAGCACACTGCGGACGATAGGCTATCAACTGCGGCAATTTTTGCTTAAATCGCTGGATTTATACTGCAGACAGCGTGAATAATTCCCCCAATCATCGGGTTTGTCTTGTATGTAGATGATTCTCAACATGGTTTTTCCTCCTCAAAATTTTTTCAATACACCTATTATATCACAAAAAATCGGGGTTTTCGGGCGATTGTAAAAAAGTGGATTTCCCCCTTGCCCTATACAAAAATTTTTCTAAAAAAATTTGACAAATATTTGCAAACCATGCTACACTACATATGTAGTACAAAAACAACTGCACAAGCCTCGTAAAAAATTTTTCAATCCAAAAAAATTTCCGAAAAATCAGACAACCTGCACAACCCTCACGTATATATTGTTGAAACTACAAAAGTAGTAAGTATCGACCTATTGTCGAAAAAGAAAGGAGCAAGATATGACAAATGGAGATTATACCCCCGCACGTGGCGGTTTTATGCGGAAGGTAAAGGTTTTACTAGTGATTGTGGCGATTGTGGGGGTGGTGGTGCTGGGGACAGCGGCGATAACGTACTTCACGGCGGATATTTCCTCGGCGCAAGTCATGCAAATCGCCCAAAACTACGTAGGGAGCGGCATAGCAACCACGCCCGAACTGGACTGGGAAATATGGCGATGGCTATGGAATGTTGAGGTCGTTGACCCCGAGACTGGTCTCGTACACGAGCTGTACATTCATCCCAACACAGGTGCAGTTGTAAGGCAAGAAATCTCAATTTGGGATTAGTTTAGAAAGAGGAACTGTAAATGTTCAAAAAATTTATCGTAGGAATAGCGGTCGCTATAATGACCGCAGGATTGGGCTTTGTCGCATTGACGGAGACCCAAGTACAAGCCGCTCAGGTAACGGACGTAGCGGCAATGCAGGCGGAGATTGCGGAGTTGCGGGCGTTGATACAGTCGCTCACGGCACTCATCGGGCAGCAGAACGCCCAATCGACCACACCAAGCACACCGCTCGCACAGATTTCCAGCCAGCGTGCACGGGAGATAGCGATGGACTTCATGGGCGGCGGAACTGCCCTGACCGCCCATCTATTTGCGGAAGACGGCGTTCCGATGTTTGAAGTCGAGGTGCAGATGGCGGACGGCTTGCGGTTTATGGTTTACGTGAACGGCGTGAACGGTACAGCCGTGAGAATGGCTCGCATAGAGGTGCAGCCAGTGCAGCCCGTGATGCCAACCGTGCCAGCATTGCCAGCCGCCACGCCGCCAGCGGTGCAACCCGTCGCACCACCGCCCGCCACGAATGTCTCGAACACTCGCGGCACACGCCCCACAAACCCTGCAATCAGCCGTGAACGTGCTATTCAGATAGCCGAGGCGGATATGCGAGCAAGGGGCTTAACAGGCTGGTTTGACTCCATTGAGCTGGACTGGGAGATGGGTCAATGGGTTTGGGAAGTGGAATTTGACAGTGCCACCAACAGGAATCACGAATACGAGTGGTATATCAACATTGACACAGGTGCGATTCTGAGATTTAGGATAGATAGGTAGATTTGCTAGGAATAGCTAGAAATGCGAAAGGCGGGAGTTGAAAATCTCCCGCCTTTTCTATTTTTCTGCCGTTTTTGCTAATCCGCTTCTCCCAATCCAGCCAACAAAAACGTATATAAATCCGCCCGCTCGTCAATAAACTTGCTAACTGGCTTTCCATGCCCATGACCAGCCGATTTTTCAATGCGTATTAACAGCGGATTTTCCCCGCCGTCCGCCGCTTGCAAAGTCGCCGCAAACTTGCGGGCTTGCCCTGGAACAACCCTGTCGTCCGTGTCGGCGGTCATTATCAGCGTTGGCGGATATACCGTGTTCATTTTCACATTATGCAACGGAGAATATCTATACATAAATGGAAACTGTTCGGCGTTTTCGGCGTTGCCATATTCGCCCGTCCACAGCCGCCCAGCCGTGAACAAATGATAACGCAACATATCAATTACAGGCACGGCAACCACAACCGCACCAAATAAATCTGGACGCTGCGTTAAACAAGCCGCCGTCAACAGCCCACCGTTCGAGCCGCCCATTATGGACAACTTTTTGGTAGCCGTATATTTTTCCGCAATAAGATATTCGCCAGCCGCTATGAAATCGTCAAAGACGTTTTGCTTTTTTTCCAACATTCCCGCACGATGCCAATCTTCGCCGTATTCCGAGCCGCCACGCACACACGCAACAACGAAAATTCCGCCTTTTTCTAGCCAAGCCAAACTACCTACCGAAAATACTGGCGTTTCGCTTATACTAAATCCGCCATAACCATACAGCAATGTGGGATTTTTGCCGTCTTTCTGCAATTTTTTCGCCTTTGTGATAAATATCGGAATTTTCGTGCCGTCTTTGGAATGGTAAAATTCCTGTATCGTTTCGTATTCGTCAAACGGAAAATCAATCTTGGGAGCGAACCAACAACTGCCGTCATCGCCCGAAAAATCGTACCGAAAAACAGTGAACGGATACAAATAGCTAGTAAATTGCAGGAAAAATTCCTCTCGGTTGTGCTTGCCAGAATATCCAGCAACTGAACCAGGAGCAGGCAGAACCACCTCTTTTGTGGACTTGCCGTCCTTATCGTAAATAAAAACCTTGTTTATGGCATCTTGCGAAAAACAACACATTATATGGTTGTTGACAACAGTCGCCCATTCAAGCGTTTTGCCGCCGTCTGGGATAATCGTTTGCGGCTCGCCAGCGGTTTCGCCCAATTTGCGGCGGATAACCTTGCCAAACGGGGCTTTCTCGTGGGTTGACATATATACAAAATCGTCAATAACGCCGATAACATCATATCCCTCGTCAAAATTATCGGCAATCGTTATCCACGGCGAGTCGATTTTCGCCAAGGGCTTGTAATGTAGCTGATTTATCGGCATTGTATTGTACCAGGTTGACATAAACAGCCATTTATCGGTATCGTCCACAAAAACATTAAATCCCCATTCAGGCTGCTCGTCATTCTTGTGGAGCAGCTTGTCGGCGGATTGCGGTTGTCCCAAAGTGTGCAAATACGCCATTGCGTTGAGCGTTTTCTTCTCCAAAACAGCACCGTCTTGGGCTGGGTAGCGTGTGTAAATAAAGCCGCTTTCGTCAGGCAACCACGAAATTCCCGTAAATTTTGTGTGTTCGATTTTATCGGGCAAAGTTTCGCCCGTTGACAAGTCCATAACATGGATAACTTGCCAATCCGAGCCAGCCGTGGAAAGTCCGTAAGCAAGATATTTTCCGTTGTGGCTAAATCGGCGACCCATAACGGCGACTGTGCCGTCTTCGCTAAATTTATTGGGGTCTAAAACGACTTCGCCTGTGGCATCTTGCAAATTTTGCAAGCGGTACAAAACGCTC
>WRKH01000138.1 GCA_009778175.1 Turicibacter sp. | reverse complement strand
CCCAACTAGAACAAAAGAACGAAAGTTTACGCCAACGTAGTACCCAACTAGAACAAAAGAACGAAAGTTTACGCCAACGTAGTACCCAACTAGAACAGAAGAACGAAAGTTTACGGCAACGTAGTACCCAACTAGAACAAAAGAACGAAAGTTTACGGCAACGCAACGCTCAATTTGAACAAAAATTGGACTCTATATACAATTCTGCCAGTTGGAAACTAACAAAACCGTTGCGTAAAATTAAGATGATACTTGGCGGGTTTAAGAAATAGGCAAAGAAAAGGAGCGGAAACAATGGTTATATACTTAGTGGAGCATTATTCAGGTCTTTATCCGTTATTGACTCTACGTGTAATGAGACATGGCAATGAGAAAGCCATACTGATTGGAAGAGATTTGGACACAAAAGAGCCGTTTGTTTCAAATTTGAGAACTTCTGGCTTGTTTGAATATGTAATAAATTACAAAAGAGTAAAGGGTTTACCATTGGAGGAAACTGAAGATCAAATAACGGAAGCACTCTGTCGTGCGTATGACCCGCTTATCAATGACAATAAAATAAATATGAAAGAGGCCTCTAATATATATGTTGGAGGTTATGATAAGTATACTTCAGAACATTTTTCCTTGTATTTAGAGGTTTTAAAGTTGGAATATGTAATTGTTGAGATTGCTCCGAATGTTATGCACAGGTCAGCGAAAAACGGAAATCGGCTCAGATATAATAAATACACACCAAAATCTCTAGCTTATTTCAATATGATTAAGCATACCAGACCGTTTAACAACGACGGGGATTGCATCAAGAAGTTGATTATATGGTCGGAAACTAAGTGGAGAGACAGCTCTGGTAAAAGGGATTTACTTGAAGTGTATGATTTCAGCGGCAATCCACAGATGCGATCCGAAGATAAACAGTTGATTTTATCTTGTTTCGGCATGGACAGTGATTTTTTGCCGACAGGAAAATTTTCATTATTGTTGCCAAATGGATTTTCTGCTACAAGAAACTTGGCACGACATATGAAATCTGTGTTATGCGATGTTTTATACACCAATTCGAAGTATGCCATGATATATGCAATGCAAGTGGATTATTTTGCGAAAGAAGGTATTCCAGTTTTATACAACCCACATCCAAACGGACTTTCTGGAGCCAATACTTTTGATCCCCTTAAACTGCGTGGCATCAGGCGTATGCCAGAGCATATGCCGATAGAGTTATTGCGTTGGATACCTAATGTGAAAATAATGCAGACAT
This sequence comes from Turicibacter sp., assembly GCA_009778175.1. Lineage (GTDB taxonomy): Bacteria > Bacillota > Clostridia > Lachnospirales > WQUN01 > WRKH01. Next base: position 4,633 of record WRKH01000138.1, on the reverse strand, counting down.
TCGCACTTAAAACTTCTGCTGTTTGGAAACTAGCGGATGTGATTGAGAAGGATATGAGTTTAGGTATGGAGTTTCTAAAAGTGTTTCACTGTATGGATAAGTTGTATGTAATATTAAAAATAATCGACCGTTGTAATAAAAACAGCAATATTTTGTACTACGGTATTCCAAAAAAGGTTATGGATACTTTAGAAAGTTGTTCCAATGACGGCGAAGCGAGAACGCTGACTCCCTTGAAGTTCTCCACATCAGGAAAATACAAAAAAGTGTGGAGAAAAATAAATAAAGAAGGGCGTACCTTAATCGTAAACTTTACGTTATCGGAGTACGTCTCTGCGGAAAACAAAGACATGATGCTAGAAATGCTCAAAAATTGCCACGAAAACAGCCTTGTGTTTTTTGTAAATGCTCTTTACGAATACGCCTTTGTGAGTTTGGAAAATGAGGATCTACTTAAATACGTTGTTCCGATAGTTATAAAACGTACTTCTATTGACGATGGCGAAACTTTAGGGGATACTGGCGATACCGTTCTGTATGCTTTTTGCAAAAATGAAGAGATTCGCAACCAGCTAAAAAACATAAACCTTACCAAAGCGTTAAAATATTTGAATGTTTTGCTGGAGGTTAGCCCCATTTCTGCTGAACGAGATGATGCCGAAATGCGAAAATGTTATGAATTTGCCGTTAGTCAGGCGGCTTATCGGGAAGTTGTCAAGTATGAGGAGTCGATTGCTGTAAGAAATGCAATGGAAATGCTTAGGAAAGCCAATAAAACAATAAAAAGGCTGGAGCAATCCACATCCTGGCGTATTACACGGCCATTGAGGGTAATTGCCCAGTGGTTAAGACAAAAGAATAAAAACCAAGGAGGAACAAACCAATGAAATGCCAAATTTGCGAAACACAACCCGCAAAAACAATCTCACAAAAGGAGTTTTACTTTATGAATCAAACTAAAGCAACCTGCCTACTCTGCGGAGAAACAGGCTTAACACCAACAGGCAAAAAACCACGAGACAGCACCTCCCACGATATTCTCAAATGACCAAATTGCAACCTCGTGCAATTATACCCACTACTAACCGCAGAAGAAGAAAAAGAAGAATACGACAACGATGCCAGCGTAAGATTCGGCAAAGGCAACGTCAAATTATCAGACGGCTCCGATTTTGAAACAATGGAACAGCGATACGCTCCGTGGACAGCCGCCAATGTTAGCCTATATTTTAATATGCTGCAAAAACATTCCACCGTTTTGGATCTAGGAGCAGGATACGGCTTTTTTATGCGAGAAATCCAAAAACAGCCCAATCGCAACTTCCAAATAGAGGGCATCGAGATTGGCAAATTCCGTTTGGACAATTTTGTTGGTGAAAGTGCGGTACACAACGTCAACATATTAACCCAAGAGATTCCGCCAAACCTGCACCACAAATACGATTGCGTACTTTGCACGTATCTGCTGGAACATATTAGCACACCTATAACATTTTTGGAAAAAGTAAAAGGACTGCTAAAAACCCCAGGCGAAGTAATATTTGCAGTACCAAACTTAAACTGCTTTTTGGGCGAAATTAGCCCAGAATACGAAAAATTTATATATTCAACGGTTCATTGCACGTATTACACGGAAGAAACTTTGCGGCTATTATTTGAAAAGGTAGGCTACACAATCAACGAAATCGCCACCCACGAGATATTCAGCATTGAAAATCACTTGCATTGGCTTAGAAACAAAGCACCGTACACCAAGCATCATCTGCTGTATATGCCAGACGAGCGGCTTGAATGGATAAACGAAATTTACAAAAAAGAAATTGGCAAGCAGGGCAAGGGATATATTTTAACCGCACGAGCAACACCGAAATAACGGCAAGCAAACAACTAATCCTTGGAATATTTATCCGCCAAATCGTCCACAGTAGCCAAGCAATCATTTTCAACGTACTCACGGACGGCAGCGGTAAATTCCAAAAATTGTTGGGCAAAATCCTTTGTGTATGCGGAAACATCGCCAGCGTAAGGATAACGGGATTCATTGTAGTATTTGCGGGAAAACCTTACCATGCTTTTTAGGTTTTTGCCGTTTGGAAAGCGTTCTGCGAGAAGACGTAACATCTCAATAGCATTATGGGAAGTTTCTAAATCGTCCTCGTGTTCCACTAAATGTAATTTGGATTTTAGGTATAATTCTGTTGCAAGGCACGATAAATACACCGCATAGCGGTAACGACCGATGTTGACTAAATCAATAGCAGTTTGCTCGGTTTCCCAAGCATTATCGTAAAAATCCACTTAAATCAACTCCGTCCTTGTGTACTTGCTTTTGAACCATGCCAAAGCTGTTTATAAAAGTATTAAATTTTTCTTCGGATTGGACTAGCACGTCCATAAATACGGATTGTGGACTGCACGGCGGCAAATATTCCCAACCTAATAAAAAATCTTCGTCATCGGTTACATCTCGGTTAGTAGTAACAAAAATATCAATATCACTAGATTTGCGGGTTGTACCCTTGGCACAACTGCCAAACAAAATTACCCTGCTAATAAACGGCAGGTTGGCGGCGGCGATGTTTGCCAAATATTCCGCTAGATAATCTCGGTAACGCTGCGGAATGTCTAGTTCGTCCATGGATTGGATCGTTCTCATGGGAGTACCTCCTTTGTTGGTTTAATATGATTTTAGCAGTTTTAAGGCAAGTAGTCAAACAGAATAGTTGATACAATAAAAAATAGCTAATCTTTGGAATATTTATCCGCCAAATCTTCCACAGTAGCCAAGCAATCATTTTCAACGTATTCACGAATAGCGGCGGTAAATTCCAAAAATTGTTGGGCAAAATCTTTGTTGTATGCGGAGACATCGCCGCCATATGGATAACGTGCCTCGTTATAGTATTTGCGGGAAAATTCCACCATACTTTTTAGACGCTTTTTCGGTGGAAAACGCTTGGATAAAACTCGCAACATTTTAATTACATTGTGCGAAGTTTCCAATTCGTCATCGCCGTGGTCAACTAAGTGCAACTTGGATTTCAAATATAACTCCGTTGCAAGGCACGATAAAAACACCGATTGACGGTAACGCCCTGTTCCTAATAAATCAATAGCGGCTTGCTCGGTTTCCCAAGCGTTATCGTAAAAATCCACTTAAATCAACTCCATGCTTGTGTACTTGCTTTTGGACCATGCCAAAGCTGTCAATGTATGTGTTAAACTTTTCTTCCGATTGCACTAAAATGTCGGTTTCAACGTCTTCGGAAGTGTACGGCGGCAAGCAATGCCAACCTAATACTGCCTCTTCGTCATCGGTTACTTCCCTGTTGGTAGTAACAAAAATATCAATATCACTGGATTTGCGAGTTGTACCCTTGGCACAACTACCAAACAAAATTACCCTGCTAATAAACGGCAGATTGGCAGCGGCGATATTCGCCAAATATTCCGCCAAATAATCACGGTAACGTTGCGGAATGTCTAGTTCGTCCATGGATTGGATTGTTCGCATAGCATGACCTCCTTGGTTAGTTTAACATAATTTTAGCATTTACGGGACAAAAAGTCAAAAAATAAAAGTAGCTTTATAACTTTATAGAATGGAGTTTTACAATGAAGAATTTACCCACAGCATTTATTTTCGGAGCAGGTGGAACAGCTCGTTCCCTATTGCCCACAATACAGGAAGAATACGAAGTATTGGGCTTTATTGACAACAATCCGCTACTGACATCTCCAGAATGGGGGATAAATTTACCCATATTCCCTGCAGAAGAACTACTAAAAAGGGAGTTTGACACAATAATACTCGCCTCAACTCCTGGTTTTGAAAGTATTCCCAAACAGCTTATCGCCATGGGAATAGACCGCCGCAAAATCAACATAAACCACGTTATAGTGCCAGTAAAAAGCCGCATCAACTTTTTGGAAAGCGTTGGAAAGCTGTTTGAAGCGGAAAACATAGACGGCAACACCGCCGAGGGCGGCGTATTTCAAGGGGAGTTTACCAAGCATATAAATCGCATTTTTCCCAACAAAATTTGTTACCTATTCGACACATTTAAGGGATTTGATGAGCGAGACGTTGCCATCGAGGTAAAACAAAATTTTTCGCAGCTTGTCGCAGGACATTTAGCCAACACAGCCGAAGAAACTGTCCTAGCCAACCTGCCGTATCCCGAAAAATGCGTGATAAAAAAGGGTTACTTCCCAGAAACTACCGCAGGGCTAGAAAACGAGCGATTCTGTTTTGTCAACCTTGATTTTGATCTGTATCAGCCAATATTGGCAGGGTTAGAGTTTTTCGCACCACGCATGGTAAAGAGCGGAATTTTGCTTGTTCACGATTATTTTAGTGATTACAAAGGCGTAAAACAGGCAGTGATTGAGTTTGCAGATAAAGCCGATAAAAAGTATTTTCCGATTGGGGATGGACTTAGCATTGCATTTCAATTTTAGCAGTTAATAATAAGGGCAAAAACAACTAGAATGGAGTTTCACAATGACCAAACCAACAGCAATAATCTTCGGCATGGGCACAATCGGACAAAAAATCCTACCCACCGTGCAGCAACAATTTGAAGTTATAGGCTACACAGACAACAATCCCACATTGACATCTTCGGGGGGG
>WRKH01000137.1 GCA_009778175.1 Turicibacter sp. | reverse complement strand
TGGCGGGGGTCTGGGGGCTGGCCCCCAGCGGGGTCTGGGGCAGAGCCCCAGGGTCCTAAAGGAGGAGTAAAGTATGATTTTGGTTGTTGATGATGAGAAAAATATTGTTGATATAATCTCGTATAATTTGAAAAAAGAAGGGTTTGAAGTGAGACAAGCGTTTGATGGGAAAAGTGGATTGGAATTGGCGCTTGAGGCAGATCCCGAATTGGTGCTGCTGGATATTATGATGCCCGAAATGGATGGATTCGAAGTCTGTAGAAGGATTCGAGAAAATAATAATAATGTGCCGATTATTATGCTGACCGCTCGAGTCGAGGAAGTCGATAAAATTATGGGTCTCGAAGTCGGAGCTGACGACTATGTAACAAAACCGTTTGGTGTTAAGGAATTGATGGCAAGAGTCAAGGCGAATTTGCGGCGTAGAGAGATGGATAACGAAGAGCAAAACGGCGATATTTTGGTGTTTGGCGAATTGGTCATCAATTTGAGCCTGTACGAAATACGCCGCTCCAAACAAATAATCGAACTTACGCGCCGTGAATTTGATTTGCTTAAATATATGGCACTGCAGAATAACCAAGTGTTCACGAGAGAGGCATTGTTGGCTGATGTTTGGGGCTATGATTATCTGGGCGATCCCAGAACTGTCGATGTAACAATCAGACGGTTGCGTATGAAATTGGAAGTCGATCCCGATAATCCGAAATATATCCTTACTAGGCGAACCGTCGGCTATTATTTTGTGGGTAAAGATGATTGTTAGGTATTAGGGTCAAGATTGTTTCTATTTGTGCCGTGGTCATACTTATTGCGATGAGCTTGAGCGGCACGTTTATGTTGCTGAATGTGCGAAACCAAGAGATTGAAACCGCTAGAATGCAGCTAGTACACCGAGCGATTTCGATAAACGAACAGATTTTACAAAACTTGCCCCCGCATGAATGGATGGATGAATTTGCATGGCGGCGGCCTGTGGATGCTGATTTCCATGAGATGATTTTGAATTCCTTGGGCTTTGTGATAGCACCATTGGAATTTGCAAACCCTATGTTCAATTTTAACGATAGGGCAGTAATAGCGGCAATAGCGGGCGAGTCGGGCTTTGCCATGGGTATTCGGAGTCCTGATTTTAATGGGATTGAACATGAATGGATTGTTTATGCCATGTCCGTGGAAAGAGACGGTGTCTCGTACATCATCTATGTGCGTACAAATGCCGCACCAATGCAGGAAAATTTGGTGCAGCTGACGACTTCTATAATCATCTCCATGCTCATAGCACTGATAATAACCATTGTACTTTGGCTAATCTTTGCGAACACGATAAGCAGCCCGATACGTAGCCTGACAAGGCGAGCGAGGGATATGGCGGCAGGGAATTTGGATGCAAAACTACCCGTGCAAAGTAACGATGAGATCGGTCAATTAACCGAAAGTTTTAACCATATGGCGAAGGAACTTAACCAGATGGTATCCAGCCTGGAACTTGAAAAAAATAAGCACGAAACGGTGCTGCACAATATGACAGATGCGGTGATTGCGTATGCGGCTAATGGGACTTTAACCCATGCAAACAATGCGGCGACGGTATTACTGCAGTTTGATGATGAAGAAACGCTGGAAAATAAATCTTTGGAGAAAATGCTGCCCCTGTTGGGGCTAGGAACGGAATTTCCAACGGAAGCGGTGGAGTCCTCGATAGCTGTGAATGATAGATTTATTGCCGTCAACTGTTCGCCATACACAACCCGTTCGGGAAAAATAGACGGTTTTGTTATCGTGCTACAGGATATAACGAAACATACAAGGCTCGACAATATGCGGCGTGAGTTTGTTGCGAATGTGTCGCATGAATTGCGTACGCCTTTGGCGACCATTTGCGGCTATGTGGAAACACTGTTAGATGGTGCGTTGGAAGATGGCGAAATGGCTGTTAATTTTTTGCGTACTATCGATACAGAGGCGAAACGAATGTCGTCGCTGGTTACGGATTTGCTGGAATTATCTAAATTGGACAGCTCTAACTCTGATTTTGAATATGAGGTCGTGGATTTGGTCGGCATTGTGAAAATGGCAGTCAAGAACTGTTCGCTGCTCGCAGAGGAGAAAGGGCAGCAGATAAAATTAAGCGAACCCACCGAACCATGTTTTACAGAGGCGGCATTGGGGCGGATAAATCAGGTTTTGGTCAATATAATTTCCAACTCCATAAAATACAGCCCCCCAAAGACAAAGATAGAGCTTTCGATAGAGGAAGATGAGCAATATTATAAGATACGGATTCAGGACTATGGGATGGGCATAGCAAAGAATGATTTGGAGCGTATATTTGAGCGATTTTACCGTGTGGACAAGGCACGTTCTCGTGCTATGGGCGGCACGGGCTTAGGGCTTGCTATTGCCAAAGAGATTATGGATGCTCATGGGGGTAAGATTACTGCCAATAGCGGTCTAGGAACGGGGACTATTATGACGCTTTGGTTTAATAAGGTTCGAGTCTACTCGATGGATATGTAGCGGCAATCGGGTGGTTTTATGAAATCGATTGCTAAGGGGGGTTGACATTTTTTCGAATCTGTGCTACAGTTATAGAGCAGTAGGAAATTGAGAGTTATAGAAGGAGAGAAATATGTTACAGCTAACAGATGACATGAAAACCAATGTTCCAAAGATTGATAACCAACATCAGGAACTAATAGACCTAATAAACGAGCTGGTAACGGTGAACACCCACCTTACCAAGACACTAGAGGTTGAAAAAACCCTAAAATTTTTAACTAACTATGTGGTCAAGCATTTTACCGACGAGGAAGTTTTGCAACGCCAAACCTACTATCCAAAATACGATTGGCACAGGTCTCAACACCAAGAGTACATAAAGGCGGTAAATGAGCTAAAGGAAGATTTCAAAAGAAGCGGCTCCACTCCGCAATTTTCGTTGCAGATTCAGCAAACGATAATAAACTGGATTGTAAAGCACATCAAACACGCAGATGTCGAATTTGGCAGATTTCTAAACGAAAAAAAATAAAACCGTGGGGCTCTCCCCAGACCCGCACTTTTTGACTTTGCTCCGTGTTGCTCACAACAAAAATACGGCAAGAGCGAACCCGTTGAAACGGTAGGTTCGCTTTTTGCCTTGTTTTTGTGGAAATTTATAGATCTATCTCTTAGAGAATTGAGGAGCTCTGCGAGCACCCTTAAGTCCGTACTTTTTGCGTTCCTTCATACGTGGATCGCGGGTAAGAAAGCCCGCTTTTTTAAGGGATCCCCGATAATCTTCGTCCGCTTGCAACAAAGCTCGTGAAATTCCGTGCCGTATTGCACCTGCCTGCCCCGTGTAGCCGCCGCCAAACACATTTACTTTAATGTCATAGCGACCCAAAGTATCCGTAAGCTCCAAAGGCTGACGGATAATCAATTTCAGGGTTTCAAAGTCGAAATAATCGTCTATATCTCGCTTGTTTACCGTTATTTTACCACTGCCTGGTAATAAATATACCCTCGCCACAGAACTTTTCCTGCGACCAGTACCGTAATACATTGCTTGTGCCATCTCTAATCTCCTTTATTAATATTTAGCGGTTCGGGCTTCTGTGCCTCGTGCTTGTGGGTAGGTCCTGCGTATACGTGCAGTTTAGTGAACATCTTTCTACCCAAATTATTCTTTGGCAGCATCCCTTTTATAGCGTGAGTTACCGCATAAGTCGGCTTTCTTTGCAGCATACTTTGTAGAGTAGTCTCTTTTCTTCCGCCAATGTAGCCCGAATAGCGTACATATGTTTTTTGTTGTAATTTACGACCAGTTACGCTTACTTTTTCGGCATTTATAACGATTACATAATCGCCTACATCAGCATTTGGGCTAAATATGGGCTTGTGCTTGCCACGTAATATATGTGCAATCTCCGTACACATACGCCCCAAATTCTGCCCAGCGGCATCTACCACATACCACTTGCGTTCAATGTCCTTTTGCTTGGTAATGTATGTTGTTCTCATCTCATATCCCTTCTTGTGTTTATATTTTAGTCCCCGTGGACTTATCTATAATATTACATGATGCGTCAAAAGTCAAATTTTTTTTGGCCTAGTGAACTCGATTTTAAAAGTCAAATTTTTTTTGGCTTAGCGGACTCAACTTTAAAAGTCAAATTTTTTTATTTTGGCCTAGCAAACTCGATTTTTACGCGCTTGCCCTTTATTTTTATGTTCGACATTCGGTTTAGTATCAAATTTTTCGCATTTTTGGGTACGTCAACGAAGGTAAATTCATCGTAAATATCGATATGCCCTATCGAGCGACCCGAGATACCTGTTTCGCCCGTTATTGCACCCACAATATCGCCAGGGCGTACATTGTCCCTTTTTCCCACCGTGATAAAGAGGCGAATTTTATTTTGCTGCCCCTTAGAGGATGAAAAAGAATCTGACGAGCGGTATTTTGGCTTTTCTTCCAACATCATATCGAGAGCGGACTCTTCGGCTTCTTCGTCATGTAGATGAAATTTGAATAATGCAGCGGCTATATCCATTGCGGAGTAGTCTTGCATCGATTCCACCACGCCGATATATTTCCCCAAATGCCCCTCCTCTATCATATCCTTAATTTTTTGCGTGAATTGTCGGGTTTTGACTTCTTCAATATCGTGCAGAGTCGGCATTTTTCCACGCTTAATCTTTGCCTTTGTATAGTGCATTATTTCACGTAATTTGTAGATTTCACGTCCAGCAACAAAGGTAAGAGCCACGCCCGTTCGTCCCGCTCGCCCCGTGCGTCCGATTCGATGGATATAATATTCCTCGTCCTGTGGGAGGTCGTAGTTGAAAACAATATCGATGTCGTCCACATCTATGCCTCGAGCGGCAACATCGGTTGCCACAAGGATTTCGAGCGTACGGTTACGAAATTTACGCATAACCAAATCTCGTTGCATCTGTTTTAAGTCGCCGTGCAGACCCTCTGCAAAATAGCCGCGTCCTTGCAACGCCTCCGTTATCTCGTCTACCCTTTTTTTGGTATTGCAGAAGACTAGCGACAGGGTGGGCGATTCCGCATCGATTAGACGGCATAGTGCCTCCAACTTCACGGATTCCCGCACTTCGTAGTAAAATTGCTCTATACTCGGCACGGTAAGCGTGTTGCGTATGACGGTTATATGTTTGGGGTCTGTCTGGTATTTATGCGTAAGCTCCAAGATGGATTTGGGCATTGTGGCAGAAAACAGCAGTGTTTGCCTATCTTCGGGCACTTTTTCCAGAATAAATTCTATATCATCTCTAAAGCCCATATCGAGCATTTCGTCCGCCTCGTCAAGCACGATGTTTGAAACGTCAGAGAGGCGAAGGGTACGGCGTTCGATATGATCCATAACACGTCCTGGCGTACCAACTACGACTTGCACTCCTTTTTTTAGTGCCGAAATTTGGCGTTCTATTGGTTGACCGCCGTAAATCGGCAGTACTCTTACCCCTTTACGATAACGCAAAAGTTTATTAAATTCTGCACTTATCTGTATTGCAAGCTCTCGAGTTGGGCACAAAATCAATGCTTGCACTTTTAAATTGCCCGCATCCACCCGTTCCAAAAGCGGTATACCGAAGGCGGCTGTTTTCCCTGTACCCGTCTGCGATTGCCCGATTATATCTCTACCCGACTGTATTAGCTCTATACACTGCGACTGTATTGGTGTCGCTTCTTCAAAGCCCATATCCCGAATAGCTCTCAAGCTTTCTTCCGACAGGGGCATTTCCTCAAATTTTACTGGTCCTTGCTTCATCAATTTTCCTTTCAATCCCAAAACCCTGGGGCTCTGCCCCAGACCCCGCTGGGAGCCAGCCCCCAGACCCCCGCCACTTTGAAAAGTGGACAAAC
>WRKH01000136.1 GCA_009778175.1 Turicibacter sp. | reverse complement strand
GCGGATATTATCCCAACGTCATTAACTTTAACAATTTATAGGGACGGGCGAACAGAGTTCGCCCCTACACCACCGCCCGTAGGGGCGAACTCTGTTCGCCCGCAATTTTAAGTTAATGACATTGATATTATCCGCCCGCATTTTTATTAAGATGATGGTTGCGGACAAATTCAAAATCTGGGCGGTTGGTTTAAATCCGCCCAGATTTTTGGTTTTTATTTGAAATTAAATCTCTCTGCCAGAGCATAGGGTACTACATTGGCCCAGCCTCCCATGGTGTCTACAACTTCTACTTCTTGTGAAAGGGCGACTATGTTATTTAAGGCTTCCACCAAATTTTGATTAAAACGCATATTCTTAACGGCACGAACTATCTTGCCATTCTCGATTAAATATGTGCCGTTACGTGTCAAACCCGTAACCTGCAATTTTGACGGATTTACAAAATTTGTATAGTGAAATTCTGAAATGAACAGACCTCGCTTCACACTGGCTATCATATCGGCAGGAGAGCTGTCGCCGCCTGCCATTACTGTGTGCAGCGAATACCCGCCATAACCTTCGTTGGAAACGGCATGACCCGTTGTACGCTTACCTGCTAAGGCGGCGGTTTTGTTGTCAAATAAAATATTCTGTGCCGAGCCGTTCTCGATAAGCGGTATCACGCTGCGTTGATTGCCCTCAAAGTCAAAATAAAGCGGAAAAACTTTATCGTGATGCACATCGTCGTAGATCTTGATATATTTGGGGAAAGAAGTGTTTTTCAAGTCCCCGCTGCAAAAACTTAAGCCATCCGACACTCGTTTGGCGTTGAGCGACCAAGTAACGAAAAGTAACAGATTCGCCAGGGCTTGCGGGGTTAATACTACCGTGTATTCTTCGTTGTCGATAGCCACGGCGTTTCGTGCCATCTGCGAACGCTCCTTTGCCCGCTGAAAAGCTCCTTGAATATCCACGCCGTTTAGTCTATGTGAAATACAATCCCCGCTACCTGCCGCACCGTCAGGACCTGTTACAACTGTGTTAAATTGCACATTATCAAGAGCGGAAAATAATAGCGAAGAAGTTCCGCTATTGCCATAGGCGGCTATTTTTCGCTCCAAAGTCAATGCACCCGCCGCCGTTGTATCAGAATCCAACAGCTCCACGCCCTTTTTAATAGCGTCCGCACAACCGTTTGTGGAATAAAAAACGGCCAAGTCTTTATCGGTTTCTGTCTGCTCGATAAACGGGTATGACCACGGAAAAATATCGTGTTCGCCCGATGGAGCAGCAAGCAGTAGATTTTCCACATCGTTCGCTAATTTTTTCAAGCCCTCATCGCTAAGCACATTACTTGTGCCAGAAGCCTGTTTTTTACCATCGTGCAAGGTTAGCGACACGTTCCAATCGGAGTTGTTTGTGTTCTGCGTAATCTGTGAATTGGCGAAACGACAGACGTTTTGCGTACCTCCGTGAATGTTGACAACCCCGTAATATTTTGTGTATGACGTTACCTTTTCGATTATAGCCGCCGCACGATCTTCTAAACTATTGAAATTATCCACCTGTAACCAACCTCGCTTTCCTAAATCTAGTGGGCTGTGATGCGTGAGCTACCCGCATTATCTGCATCGGCTGCCCCTTGCCGCAATTTGGTACACCAATCATTTGGCGGAAGTCGGCATTGCACACGCCATCACACTTCCCCCAAAAATCCGTAGTTATCCCTGTATAAGTGGGGTTTTTGAAGATTTTCCCCGACAGTTTTCCGTCCCGTATTTCACGTGCCACTTCGCAGGCAAATTGAAAATTTATCCGCAAATCATCGATACTCCAACTCTTGTTCGCATCCAACAAAAAACCGTACTCTATACCCGAAATAAGCTCGTCTAGGGTAAAATCGCCTGGTTCGATATTGATGTTTGTCATGCGAACGATGGGCAGATTACCCCAACCGTCAGATAACCCCATTCCGCCTGAATTTTGTTTGACCACGGTTGCGTTGTCTCTCGATGTTAGGAAATTTTTGAAAATCCCCTTTTCGACTATGACAGTACGAGAGGCAGGAACGCCCTCATCATCATATGCAAAAGTCCCAAGCCCTTTGTCCGCCATTCCGTCCGCCACGATTGTAACGTGCTCAGATCCATATTTTAAGCCGTTCATGTCCTCTGGTTTGACAAAACTAGCCCCCGCAAAGGCGGCTTCGCTGCCCAACACCCTATCAAGTTCGGTTGGATGTCCGACACTTTCGTGAATCTGTAATTGCATAGCGGTGGGCATGAGAATAATGTCAAATTCGCCCATGGGGCAGGGCTCGGCGGTTGCTAATTCCACAACCTCTTCGGCAATAATTCTGGCATATTTGGGCAAATCCAAGATTTTTATAGTTTCGTATCCAGCCCGCCAAATATTGCCATAACTGCGGCATTGTGTGTCGTCCTTCCCCATCGCCAAAGCGGATAGATGCCCGCCCGATTGATAGAAAATTTGATCAATACAGCTGCCGTCTGTATCCGCAAATATGACGTGTTCACGCCGAAAATCCATCATTGCACTATAGTTGGAGATTCCTGCCACGCTCCCCATTATGCTATTGCACTCCATTAGCAGGGCGATTTTGTCCGCCAATGGCACAGCGAACGGATCAATCTCGATTTTGGTGGAATATTCCGCCTGTGCGGGTTCTTTTGGGGAGAGTAGCGCCGTATCTTCCAGCAATTTCGAGCTTGCCAATGCGGTATTATACGCCAAAAGGGCAAGCGTTTTCAAATCGTCTAAATCGGAGCTAGCAGCGAAACCCATAGCACCGTTGGCATATATCCGTATTCCAGCACCAAGGCTGCGATTGGAGCTCAAGCCTTTTAATTGCCCGTTTTCGGCACGTATCTCTTCTGTGTTAATATCTTTTACACGAATATCGCCGTAATCTACCCCAAGCTCTCTAATATAGTCTATCGCCTCCAAAATTTTTGTTTTTTCTAACATTACCAGTAACCTCATTTCTATTTTCGGTCATGTCATAAGACCGTGGGGCTCTGCCCCACACCCCGCTGCTACTCGCAACGGCTGAACGGTGTCCACTGGACACCAGCCGCGGGGGCGCGCCCCAGACCCGCTCGTTTGTAATATTTCAACTCGTTTATGACACCACCCTATTTTCAAAAGTCCACTATAATAGTATCACAAACCGATGACTTTCGCAAGTTATATGTTGAATTTTTGTAGGGGCGGATATTATCCGCCCGTGTTTATCAGTATTTGGCGATTGCGGGCGGATGCTATCCGCCCTACTGGTTACGCCACTTCCAACTCGCTCCCCGCATACATCTCATAATACCGCCCTTTCTTCCGCAACAAACTTTCATGCGTACCTCGCTCGATAATCTTCCCATGTGCCATGACCACAATGGCATCTGCGTTCTTTATCGTACTCAAACGGTGGGCAATCACGAAAACCGTACGCCCTTCCATTAGCTTGTCCATGCCCTCTTGCACAATTAGTTCCGTCCTCGTGTCGATGCTGCTCGTCGCCTCGTCTAGCACCATGACAGGCGAATCCGCTATCGCCGCCCTCGCTATGCTTAGTAACTGCCGCTGCCCTTGGCTAAGCTCCGCACCTGCATCCGACAACAACGTATCATATCCCTGCGGCAATACCTGAATAAAATCATGTGCATTCGCCAACTTTGCGGCGGCGTAGACTTCCTCATCACTTGCCGACAGATTCCCGTATCGGATATTTTCCTTTATCGTGTCCGTGAACAGATTCGTATCCTGCAAGACAATCCCGAGTGATTTCCGCAAATGGGCTTTGCCAATCCCCACAATGTCAATCCCGTCAAACAGAATCTGCCCTTTTTGCACGGAATAAAATCGGTTGAGCAGGTTTGTTATCGTTGTCTTGCCCGCACCCGTTGCACCCACAATGGCTATTTTCTCGCCTGGATTGGCGTAAATACCGATGTCATGCAGCACTTCCTTTTCTTCCGTGTAGCCAAAATGAACGCCGTCCAAGACTACATTGCCCAGTAACGGCACTGTTCGCCCGCCGTCCGACCACACCCACCGTTCGTCCGCTTTTTCCAAAATGACCTCGCCCTCGTCGCCTTCCGCCTTTTCGTCCATGACCTCGAAAATCCGTGTCGCACCCGCCAGTGCCATAACAATGTTATTTATCTGCATCGACAAATTCCCGAGCGGTGCTGTGAACGCCCGACTCAGTTGCAAGAACGAGGCAATCACGCCCAACGTCAGCACACCGACACCGCTTATCGCCAAGAATCCGCCCGCAATCGCAATCACAACGTACTGCAACGAACCCAAATTCAGCATTAGCGGCATGAACATATTCGCATACGTATTCGCATTGGCAGAGCTGTCTTCGAACTCCTCGTTCAGCACGTCAAAGGCTTTTCGGCTCTCCTCTTCGTGGTTGAAGACTTTTACGACTTTCTGACTGCCGACAATCTCTTCGATATGGGCGTTTACCTTGCCGACCGCCTTTTGTTGCACCATGAAGAATTTCCCGCTCCGTTTCCCGAGCCGTGTGCTTAATGACAGGTTCAGAGCCACCATTGCCACTACAAAAATCGTCAGCACCCAGCTCATATACAGCATCGCCGCAAACGTCAGCACCAGCGACACCAGCGTTGTTACCATAACGGGAACCGATTGCCCCAGCAGGTTTCTCAGTGCATCCACGTCATTGCTAAAACGGCTCATCAAGTCCCCATGCGGATTCGTGTCAAAGTACCGTATCGGTAGCCTTTGCATATGGGCGAACAGGGAATCTCTAATCGTTTTCTGTACGCCTTGGGAAATCGTTACCATAATCCGATTAAAGAGCAGGTTACTAACCACGCCGACCAAATAGATGCCCGCCATAACGACCAGTGCCCAGAACAACGGTACAAAATCGGGATTAACAGCCCCCATAAGCGGGATAATATAGACATCGATTAATGTTTCTAAAAACAGAGCACCTGCCACATTTGCCAAAGCACTAAACAGAATAAAGAACAGCACCAAGATAAAGACGACTCGATACGCCTCAAAGATATAGCTCAAAATACGCCGAATCGTCTTCCGAGTATCTTTACTAAACAACATCAGCGGCCCACCGCCACCTTGCGGCCCCGCGCCACCTCTCGTCCCTGGTCGTGCTTGAAATCCCCTCAATACTTTAACCTCCTAAAACCGTGGGGCTCTGCCCCACACCCCGCAAGGGGGCTAGCCCCCTTGACCCCCAACATTCGCTCTTTTTTGGGTCGTGGATTTTTTTGATGGATGTGAAGTTGTAGTGGTTGGGGTGCTGTCTTTTTGATGCCCTCTAATTTGATTGTGTGTATATTATAACGGAAATTGTTGTGTGGTGCAAGGGGGGCGTGGAAATTTGTACTTGCTTTTGCAGGGGTTAATATGGCGAAAATGTTATGTAAATGCGGGGAGACGTTATCAAATAGTTCGGTCGTGGATTGAAGTTTACGATAAAAAATATTGACAAAACTGAAAATTGTGGTAAAATAAGAAAATATGATGAGACCAAAGCGGAATACAGGGGAGTTTGCACATTTACTAATTCAGTTCCTTAAATTCAAAGTAAAACACAGGAGCGGAGTTGGCTTTCTCCCAAACAGGACTGTTTTCGATATACAGCCCCTTGAACAAATGCCGAAAATCTGCCCTATCCGTGAGAAAGCATTTTAGCATATCCATGTTAAGGCTCTTGCCAAGCCGTCTATGGCGAGTTATTAGGTGGACTCGACTGCTATCGTTTAGAAAATGCTCAATCATGCGAGTTTTGTCCACGTACAGGCTGCCGTCCGTTATTATCTGCTCGAATAGCGAGGTGCTTAGGTCTA
>WRKH01000135.1 GCA_009778175.1 Turicibacter sp. | reverse complement strand
TTTTCCGCCGCCGCCGTGGCACGGCAATATCCTTATCGTTACGCATTTGACAATAAAGGGCAGGTTATCGCCCTTTCGGAGATGGAATAGGAGGAAAATCATGGAATTAACAAGATACGACGGTACGAGATTCATAACCGAGGAAGAGATTGACAAGGAATTTACAGGAAAATACGCACTCATAAGTTTTGAGAGCGTGGAAAATCCTTGGGACGAGGGCTATTTAATAGCTGTGGCGGCTGGCGGCGAGGGGCGGAACGCTCTGTCTGACATTGCCATGTTGGAATTAAATTCCAACGCAACGATTATTTACGGTTGCAAAGAAAGGGGCGTGAATCTCCATGTCGAAGTTTTGGGTTAAATTAAACGCTAAACGACCTTGGCGTTACGCTTTTTCCATAAATTTATGGGACAAAAGCCACGAGAAATACAGCGAAAATTTCCGATGTTTGCTTGACACAGGAGCAATCAACACCGTTATCAGCGAGGAATTGATTTCCAGATACGCTGCAAAAACAGGCAGGACAATGAAGACCAGCATTGGCGGATTTACAGGCGATTCGCCCATTTGCATAATCCAAAAAATAAAAATTGGCGGTCTTGTATTGGAAAAAGTTGCCGCTTTGGCAGTCCCATTTGACGGCGAGTTAAAAGACCACATTCTGCTAGGTGCGAACGTCATGAACAACTGGAATTTCAATGTTTCCAGGTTAAATAATCGGCTGAGTGCGGTGGAAGAATTTTCCGCCGCCGTGGCACGGCAATATCCTTATCGTTACGCATTTGACAATAAAGGGCAGGTTATCGCCCTTTCGGAGATGGAGTAGGCGGCAACGATAAATTTCCCAATAAAAAACGGAAAAGCCCAACAATTCCTGTCAGACTTTTCCGTTTTTTCAATTTTGCATTTTTGTTAATTCTCGGAATCCGAATACCTGTCAACCAAGTTTTTCCCTGTTTGAACGGCTTTTGTAATATTTCCCTCGGATACATCAAGTGCAGTTTCTCCGATTTCATTTACCAAATTTTCTGCCGTTTTGCCAGCCTCTTCGCCGAAAGTGCCGCCAATTACCTTG
Organism: Turicibacter sp.; assembly: GCA_009778175.1. GTDB lineage: Bacteria > Bacillota > Clostridia > Lachnospirales > WQUN01 > WRKH01. The sequence goes on along the minus strand of WRKH01000135.1, from coordinate 4,764 downwards.
CCAGCCGCACCGCCTGCGACATTTATCGCTTTCATCTGGGCGGCACGTTTTGTGGCTTTGTACGCCCTGTAAATGGAATATCCGACAAACAGCACAAAAGCTATGGCGGCAATACCATAAACTCCTTCTCCGAAACCGAATAAAATCTCGGCGTTCCAGAAAAAAAGCATAAAAGCGAAGTAGCCAATGGCAAATCTGATAAACGTCTTCATGCGTTCGTCGGCATAGATTTTGTAGATGTAAAATCCGAAAAATCCGCCGAAAGCCACGGCTAAAACGCCCCCGAAAAGCATCGTGCCGAATCCCCAACCGCCGCCAACTCTGACGGCAAACTCGTTAATCAGCGACAAAAGTATAGCCAAGCCCAGCACAACAAGCACCTTTTTTACTGATGTTTTTTCTAAAATTTTCATAATTTTCTCCTTTTCTAATTTCCTAATCTTGCGAATGTGATAGTTTGACCGTCTCCAAACAGCGTAAGTACGCCGTCCGCAAGCGAATAATCAATTTCGCTTTCTAAAATTTCCGAGAAAATTCTCGTTAGCTGACGATTGTATGTATTGGGAATTTCCTCGTCGGATTCCCACATAAAGAAGAAATCGCCGTTGCTTGAAGATTCCAAACCTCTGCCGTCAGGGTGCAGTTCAATGTTGAAAACCGCAGAGGGTGCGGCGGTGCGAAAGCCCTCCCAAATACCCGCCAGTTGCAAGCCCTCGTGCGTGTCGTCCAGCCGCCTTGCGAGTTGCAGAGGGCTAATTTGATTTCTGCCGCTTTGGTGGATTCGCCGCGCAGGGTCAAGCCAGACGAACGCCTCCACGATAGAGCCCCTGTTAATCATGGCTCCGTCAGGCGTTAGCTGGTAGCTGCCGAAATCCTTGGTGTGCCCCATTCGCAGCCGCCCGTCCGAGTAATCCCAGTTAAAATGGATAATCCACTCGTCAAAATCGGGGCCATGCGTTTCCGTGCCGCTGCCGTCTGCGAAAAATTCCATTGTCAAGGGAATCCACGTGTCGTCCGTGCGCCGCCACCTGCCCACCAATGGCGAATCGGCGTTGGTTGCCGTGTTCTCGGCGGTTGGGTTTGTCGGCTCTTCCGTTGGGCTTTCCGCTGATGTTTGCGGCGTTTGCGGCTCGACTGGCTCTTGCGGAGCGGTCGCCAAAATAGGCGGATTTTCCCCCATTGTTGCAGGGGACTCGCTCGCACCACAGGCGGACAAGGCGAAAACGCCCACCGCCAATGCAGTTGTCAAAAACTTCTTCATACTTCCTCCTATCGGCTTATTTTTTGAGATTTTGCATTTTTGCAATAAAACAAGCCTCTTTTCAAGGCCTCTTTTCAAGGCCTCTTATAATTATAGCACCACAGGGATTTTCGTTTGTCAAGCGTTTTTGAAAATTTTTTTGAAATTTTTTCTTGCAAAATAATTTTCGGCGTGATATAATGGTTTTGTTGAGATGTGAGAGGGCTTGCGAAAGTAGCAAAATCGCCCACAAGGAGGGTTTTATGGAACTGACAAGATACGACGGCACGAGATTCATAACCGAGGAAGAGATTGACAGGGAATTTACAGGAAAATACGCTCTCATAAGTTTTGAGGGTTCAAAAGACCATTGGAGCGGCGGATATTTGCGAGCCGTGGCGGAAGACAGTGCGGACGGATATTCCGCACTTTGCGAGATTAGCATTTTGGAATATGAGGCAGATGCCAAAATTATTTACGGTTGCAAGGAAAGGGGCGTGAATCTCCATGTCGAGTTTTTGGGTTGGGCTGAATGAAAAAAGGCCGTGGCGTTACGCATTTGACAATAAAGGGCAGGTTATCGCCCTTTCGGAGATGGAATAGGAGGAAAATCATGGAATTAACAAGATACGACGGCACGAGATTCATAACCGAGGAAGAGATTGACAAGGAATTTACAGGAAAATACGCACTCATAACCTTTGAGGGCTTGGACGACCATTGGAACGGCGGATATTTGCGAGCCGTGGCGGAGGACAGTGCAGACGGCTTTTCGGCTATTGACGATATAGGCATCTTTGAACATAATTCAAACGCACGAGTTGTTTACGGTTGCGAGGAAAGGGGGACAAATCTCCATGTCGAATTTTTGGGTTGAACTGGATAAAAATAGGCCTTGGCGTTATGTTTTTGGCACTAAATTATGGAATGTCAAGGCCAACAGGTACAGTAACGAAGTGAAAGTTTTGCTGGATACGGGCTCGTTTAATACGATAATTTCTGAAAACTTGGCGAAAAAATACGCCGCCAAGACGAACATTACTCTAAAAACCAAAGTCGGCGGATTTAGCGGCGATTCGCCCTTGTACATAATCCAAAAAATGAGGATTGGCGGCGTTATCTTGGAAAAAGTCGCCGCATTCGCCGTCCCATTTGACGGCGAATTAAAAGACCACATTTTGCTGGGTGCGAATGTTATGAACAACTGGAATTTCAATGTTTCCAGGCTAAACAATCGGCTGAGTGCGGTGGAGGAATTTTCCGCCGCCGCCGTGGCACGGCAATATCCTTATCGTTACGCATTTGACAATAAAGGGCAGGTTATCGCCTTGCAGGAAATTGGAGAAAATTAAAAATTTTCAAATTTCGCTTGCAAAATTTTTGAGGGCATGATATAATAATCCTATCAAAACGTGAAAGGGGGAACTCAAATGAACACAAAAACCCAAGCAGAACGCCTACATCAAGCCGCCGACACATTCATAATAACGTGCGTTGATTCAGACGGCTACCCAATGACAAAAGCGGTAGTCCCAGGGCGGCACAGAGACCGCCTAAATGAGCTATATTTCGCCACCAACACCTCGTCAAAATTTGCCAACGAGATAACCAAAAATCCGAAAGCCAGCGTGTATTTTTACGATAAAATCCACTTCCAAGGCTGTTTTCTTAAAGGAAAAATGGAAATCGTGGACGACATGGCAACCAAGGAAAAATATTGGTTGGAGGACTACAAAGAGGCGTATCCACAGCAATCTTTCGCCGATCCCGACTTCTGTTTGCTAAAATTCACGCCGCAATTCGGCAGATTTTACACAGGCGAGGACGCTTTGGATTTTGAAATTCCAAAATCCGCCAAAAGGAGACTTGACAATGAAAAATAATCGAGCAATGGAAATATTCATGCAAATAACAAACCAACTGCCGCCGCCGACTTCTGCGGAAATAGCCGCCGCAAGGGGCGAACTGTCCATAATGAACGACCGAGTTTTTACGACGACTTTCGCCGACAACAAGCACAACGACATAATCACAGGCACGATAAACGCCGTGCGAAAAATCCACGCCGCTCCGCTGATTCCGCCGATTGAACACACGCAGGTGCAAACCGCCGACATTTTTGACGTGCTAATGCGAGGCATGATTGGCGACTTGACAGGCGCGGGCGACTCCGTCAGCATTGCCGTTGAGGCGCAAGCCCAAAAACAGGACGGTTACGCCGTTCGTGGCATTATCACGACCAGCAACGCCATGCGAAAAGATTTCAAGATAGGCGAAGATTACACGCAAGCCCCAACCGTGATAACTCTGCACTTTTTGGGCTTTAAGCTACCCGAACTGGCGGTTCGCAAAATGTTCTGCTCACGCATAGTAAACGCCGAATTTGAGAGCGGCAAGCCGTTTTTGGCGGACAAATATTCCACATACTTTATCGAATTGCCCAAAATGGCAAACTTCAAAAAGGCGGATTTGCCGCCAGAATATCACGATTTGTGGGATTTGTGCTGTATATTTAGAAGCCGAGTGAAAAAAATTAAGGAGGAAATAAAAATGCAAGAGATAATCAATCCAATCGCCCTAAAATTGGGCAATGCGGTGCAAGAAACCGTTACGCCAGACAGTTTTGTCGAGGCGGAATTGAAATATCGGCGTGGGTTTGATAAGTTTCAGGATTATATGACAAGTCAGAAAGAAGAATTGGTGCTTATTGCACTAAAAAGCAACGCTCAAAAATCGCTTGTAGAAACTATGTGCAAAGCCGCTGGAATAACCAAATCTCGCCTTGCCGAGTTGCAAAAATTGGCACAAGCCTAGCAATCTAGCGAAACAATTTAAGGGGGATAAAAAAATGCAAGAGCCAACCAATCCAACCGCCCAAAATTCAGCGGATAAAGCCCAAAAAGCCGACTTTGACTTTCCATATTACTCTCAATGGCAGATTGAACGTGGGTTTGAGAAGTTCGCTAAATATTACGAAGAATCCGAGAGACGTGCCGTTCAAAAGGCTGTTCAGGATGCCACTCAAAAAACTGTCGAAGAAATGCTGATAGTTGCCTTAAAACACAACGCTCCGCAATCGGTAATAGATGTAATATGCGAATCCCAAGGAATAACCGCCGCTCGCCTTGCCGAACTACAAAAACAGATTTGAACAAACGCCACGCATGGGCGGATTATCCGCCCATTTTTACAGCGAACGCCAAAACTTGCAAAATAAATTTTGGCGTGATATAATGATTTTGTTGAGATTGAGTAGCACTCGCTCTGTCGGTAAAACAACACCCAAAACCCCTAAAACAGGAGGAACCCCATGAACTACCAAGCAACCAACAACCAAAAGCAACAACTACTAAAAACAAAAGCCAGCCACTTCTCCGCAAAAGCCTACAAATTCAGAGCAAACATGGCAAAATCCATTTGCGTACTCGCAGGCATGGCTTTTTTGGCTTACGCTTTCGCAACGTGGCAATCCAGCGAAAACATTTTCAGTGAATTTTCCGCCATATCCGCAGTAATCGCCGCAC
>WRKH01000134.1 GCA_009778175.1 Turicibacter sp. | reverse complement strand
TGCTCTGCTCTGCTCTGCTCTGCTCTGCTCTGCTCTGCTCTGCTCTGCTCTGCTCTGCTCTGCTCTGCTCTGCTCTGCTCTGCTCTGCTCTGCTCTTGCCCATTATAGCACAGATTGGCAAGGGTGTCAACCCCTTTCTCGAAAAATTTGCATTTTGATTGTAGCAAATAGGTGCGGCTTTGTCAAACTCTTTTTGACTCTGGTTGTGTCCTAAGCAAGTTGAAATATCAAAATTTAGCCTAATCAAGTATTTCGACATGGATATCCACGCCTCTTTCCGCACAGCCGTAAATTATAGTCGCTTTCCCGTCATACTCGTCCATACCAATATCTCCTAAAATTGAATATCCGTTTGAGTTGTTTTCTGCAACGGCTACTAAATAACCCTCGTACAATGAAGAATTTTTGCTTTCTAAACGCAATAGGGCATATTTACCCGTAAATTCCTTGTCAATCTCCTCTTCGGTTATAAACCTCGTCCCGTCATATCTAGTCAATTCCATGATTCTCCTCCTCGGCTTCGGTAATTTGCAAGGCGATAATTTCGCCTTTGCTGTTGTGATAATAGCGGTAGGGAAACTTAGTTGGTGCAGATGGCAGGATTTTTTCAGAAACTTCCATTTCGTTGTCGTGGCGACAGAGGGTAAATCTCCAATTGTTAAGTATGTTTGCACCGATTAGGATATGGTCTTGTAGCTCGCTGCTATCAAACGATATGGAAAGTGCCGCCACATTTTCCATGACAAAGTTGCCTATCTTTAGCTTGTGTATTATGCAAACAGGAACTTTGCCGCTAAAGCCACCGATTTTTACAGTTACCTGTTTGGCGGTTGGTGTTGCGTAGTTGGCGGCTAAATTCTTGGAGATGGTTGTGTTAAACGCTCCTGTATCTAGCAAAATATCGACATTTGAGGCGTAATTTTTCTTTCGGTTGCTCCACAAAAGCCCTTTTAACGCATAACGAGAAGGTCTTTTTTCATCCAGCCTAATCAAGTATTTCGACATGGATATTTACACCTCTTTCCGCACAGCCGTACATAATTTGAAAATATGTTTCATATTCAAAAATCCCAATGTCATCAAGGGCGTTAAAGCCATCTTGGCTATTTTCTGCCACGGCTATCAAATATCCCCCGTCCCAGCGTTCTTCCAGCCCTGCAAAACTTATCAGAGCATATTTACCCGTAAACTCCTTGTCAATCTCATCTCGGGTTATAAACCTCGTCCCATCATACCTAGTCAATTCCATGATAACCTCCCAAAACACCATGCAAGGGCAGATAACCCGCCCGCCACACACGGGGGCATCCGTTATGCAAAACGGTCGTGCGGTGCAAACGGGGTCTCCACCCCTACAAAAACATTCTAACAGATCCCAAATAAAAAGTCAACAATAAACTCCCCGAAAAATACGGGGAGTTTATTGTTGCTAGTTGCCAATACCAAAGATGCCGCTTTGTGCGGTTTCCCAGGTAACAACGCCGTTTGCAAATGTGGAGGGTATCGTGGTTACACGGTTGCCAACTATGTGGAGGGCAGTTAAACCTGTACCCTCGGCGGCTATGCTAATCGACATTGGGTTTGCCAATGCACCGACTTCGCCGCTTGCAATACCGCGTACGCTAAAGTTGAAAACGGGACGGCCGCCAACAGCAGTTCGTGGAGCTACGTGGAGGTTCAGCTGCGGCTGTACGTTAATGCGTAGACCGCCAGTTGTGCGTTCTTGTAATTCCCTCAATGTTTCGGGAGATAACGAAATGGTAAATGTGCCGTTTGTGATTTCTAATGTAGCGTTTGCATTTACAAGGGCAGTTATTGCAGGGCTTCCCATAATGCCGACTATGCCGATTGGGCTGCCAGCAGACTGAAGGGTTATCGTTGGATTAGTAACTGCAGGGTTTGCCAATCGTGTGGCACTCAATGCTTGGCTTATCGCCGCAACGGGTATGTGCATCGAACCTACTCCGCTGCTGCTTATACGGGATGGAATCTGCACAGTACCAGTATCGCCCTCTGTTGTAACAGAAAATACTGGAGGTGGCGTGATGGTAAAAGGCGGTGCAGGAGTTCCTAGATATTCTTGTTGAATGGGAGCACCAGGAGGCAGCAGCTGAGGTGGGGGAGGTAAAGCTGGATCGGGGTTGATAAAGTTAAAAGTATAAGCCACGCCCGCAATGGTAACTACCACAGTGCTATTGCCGAAAGGAAGTCGGCTATATGCCATATCCCATTCGGAAAGACCGGGCAATCCGCCGCCTGTAAGGTCAAAAGCTGCCCAATATGAGTTTGTACCATCTTCTGGCCAATCTTCATCGAGATGAATAGCATCGTTAGATACTGCTGTTCCGTTTATGGTTATTGTTGGAGCAGGGACTGTGCCTCTAAATGATATGCTAATATCAAAACCTCTGCCGCCCGCATGACTTTGTCCAAAACCAGCAGGTACGGTTAAGTTATACACGCTCTGTGTGTCGTTGAAGGTAAACCCTGGAAATGGGATTCCCTCATCGCCACCAGTCCAAGCCATTATCTCTATACCGTCCCAATCGATGTCGGGCGGTGTAACTTCTTCACCAACACCGTGTGGATTGGATATGTTGAGCGTGTAGGATACCTCGCCAACGGTAACTATTACAACATTTGCACCTGGATTTAGTCTAGTTTGAATTGCATCTGGTGTAAAATTCAAGGGTTCAAGCGGAGTGCCCGTAAGTGCAAAGTGCATCCAAAAGAAGCCACCTGGCCATGCATTTGGCGTTACATTAGTACCATTGACACTTAATGTTGGAATAATGCCTGGGGTTCTAATATGAAAATCTAAATCGAACCCAACTCCTCTAAAATTCCTTGTTCCAAAATTGGCAGGCAGAGTTATGTTATAGACCTCTGTTTCTTCGTCGAAACCAAAGTCTAATACTGCCTCATCGCCCTCTGGAGTTAATAACTCCCGAATAACTATACCGTCCCAATCGATTTCATCTGGGAGCAAGCCGCCCTCAGCATCGGGATGAGCTTGGTTGTCGATGAAGATGGTGTGTGTTGTCATTTGAGGCCACCCACCACCTGGAGCATTACCAACGCCAATTACTAAGTCGTTATCATTAGGGCCGAGTTGCACGAAGGTGCGATTTTGAGGAATCAGCCAATTTTGAACTTCTGATGCATCAGCTCCACCAAATTCAAAAAACATTCCATAAAATTGCCCACTACCATCAGGCCATACAGAAGGGCGACTTTCAAATGTAATCGGTTCTCCATTTAAGCTCGCTTGTATGGGGTGATTAGCATTGAAAAAAATCTCAAAGATTCTGCCGTCAGTCCAACCAGCATCTGGTGGTGGGGAAGTTGAAAAAGTAGGGGGCAAGGTTATTGCTAGAGTTGGTGGCAGAGTTGTACCTGGACCAAAGTTTACCCAACCTGGTGGGACTGGGTTTGCCTGTATATTCGTAGTAATAGCGGGCATAATCCCCATAGCAGGAGCAAACTCGACAGAGTCGCTGCCAAAATCCACCTCTGGATGGATAACAAAAGGCTCGCCCTCGTCATCAAAACCGATTTCAGGCGTTAGCGTGATTAAATCGTCAAGGTTAATGTTCTCAAGGTCGAAGTCGATGTCTTCGTCCTCGTCCCCGTCCTCGTCCTCGATGCCCTCGATATCCTCGATGCCCTCAATGTCCTCGACAGGGACTTCTATATTTACATCTTCGCCGTCATTCGCCCAAATATTAAGCGGATTAATCGCCGTAAGCGAAACGACCATCACGAGTGCAAGGGCAAGAGCCAAAGCACGTTTTGTATTAAATTTCTTCATTCTTTTCTCCTTTAATATTGTTATTTTTGCCCAGTCTTTGCGGGGCATAAGAGTGATAGTTTTGCTTGCGGCGGTGGCATTTGGCAGACAACCCTCCTTATCCTAAAATTTCCACCCAGTTCACTATATACGCAAGCAATGACCGAAATACAGTGCTGCCAGCACTATTTTCAAAAAATTAAATTTCGAAAAATCTTGGCACTTTCGAGGCAATCCTGCAATCGACACTAAGAAACATTGTACAATAGGGATTTTCTGAAGTACAGTGCTGACAGCACAGTTTTTAAATTTTTTTCCGCTCAAAAAAAACACCGTCTACAACAGTAACGGTGGGAAAAATCGGGATTGGCCCTTTGTTTCCGAAACTTTTTCATAATGGCGAAGATGGCGGATTGGCGGGGTTCGTCGAGGGTTTCTTTTTTTTGAAAATTTTTTCATGCCAACTCTAGCACTTTTGCTGAATCGGGCTGGGTTGGTTGGGTGTATTTGGCTTTTATGGCGACTAGACGGCGTTGATATTCCTCCTTATCGGCTCGTTGTTGCATACAATGCCGACAACCGCAATCGCGCCCATCATTAGGTGTCCATGTGCAATTTTTTTCGTTTTCGTCCGAGCGTTCGAAATACCAAATGTTAAGTTCGTGTATCTCGTCTTTGAAAGTTTTCATAAAATAACCCCCTCTAGCTTTTCAGTCAATTTTGATTAAATGACTCTCTAATTAACTCATAATTTGCGATAACCTCCACGTAGGGGCGGATATTATCCGCCCGCACCTCACAAACGGTCGGATATTATCCGCCCCTACAAGATAACGAAAATCTGCATTATGAGGCATTTGGATAGTCATTTTTGATTATAGCAAAATAGATGCGACCTGTCAAACGGAATGAGAAATCCACCAACCCCGAAAGGGCGGGCTGGAAATACAAAATACTTGATACAATACCAAAGCCATGATATAATTGGAATATAAAGAAAACGATTGCGTTATAGGATTTTCAGCGAGCATCGCTTAGACGGATGCAAAGAAACCACGATTTTATGACACGACCAATTTCGTATCTATCCGCAAGCGAACACTTTCAAAATTTTTATAGTGTGAGAAGGAATTTTTATGGATTCAAAGACAGTAAAGGCACATGACGGAGCGAATATTAACGTCTATTTTTGCAAGAGTGAACAGCCTCGTGCAGTGGTACAGATCGTACATGGTTTTGGAGAGGGTGCGTTTCATTATACCGATTTAGCAAACTTTTTCGCACAAAACAACTACACAGCCATTGTACACGATCAGCGAGGTTTTGGCGGTATGCCCGAATTATCCCAAGCCGAGCGACAAAAATTGAAGGGTAAAAATCCAGGTTATGCGTATTTTTTGAAGGATATAAAAACCATCCGAGCCGCTATACAATCATGGTATCCTGACTTGCCCGTTATTTTGTATGGGCATAGCATGGGTGGGAATATGGTGTTAAACCATATGATAAAATTCCCGAACGAAAATTACGCAAAACTAGTATTGGAATCGCCGTGGTTACGCCTTCATAAGCCTATTTCAAAGCCGTTGATGGCTATTATTAGCGTACTGGCAAAAATAGCCCCCAACTTTACCATGTCGGCAGGTTTGGAAAAGGCACATATAGCACGCAGTCAAGACAAAACGAACAAATTTGAAATGGACGATGTGTATCACGATAAAATGGCTATGCGTTTGCTTTGTGAAATAATCGCCGCAGGGGAAAATGCCCTAGAAAATGCCGATAAAATAACAACACCTACATTGCTGCTCTGTGCAGCACTAGATAAAATCGTATGCTCCGCCACAATTAGGGAATTTGCCGAGAAGGCAAACGATAACGTGCAATTAGTAGAATATGCAGATGGTTATCATAATCTGCATTTGGATCAAATCAGCGACACAGTTTTAGCCGATGTAGTAAAATTCATGAACACCTAAAAATAATTTTGGATGTTCCGTAGGGCGGCGGGCGAACGGAGTTCGCCCCTACGGGT
>WRKH01000133.1 GCA_009778175.1 Turicibacter sp. | reverse complement strand
AACAGAGTTCGCCCCTACGGGCGGTGGTGTAGGGGCGAACTCTGTTCGCCCGTCCCTATAAATTGTTAAAGTTAATGACGTTGGGATAATATCCGCCCCTACACCAATAAAAATCAAACCGTAATAAAAAAACCTAAAAAACGAGCGGGGTCCAGGGGACGCGTTCCCTGGCGGGGTCAAGGGGCAGAGCCCCTTGCGGGGTGTGGGGCAGAGCCCCACGGTCTTAAGCCTTGTTTTTGCGTCTAATTACTAGGAAGATGGCTAAAAATGGTGATGCTAGTATGATTAAAGGTAGAGTGATGCTCGCCAGTAGCACGAAGAAATTTTCGACTAATGCCAAACTAAATCCTATAGAGCTGCCGAACGCTCCCCCTATTTGCCCAAAAAAGCCGTCGAAGGTGGGCATTATCCCATCGTCGTCTACTTCTTGCAAAAATAGCTCTATGGTCGAGAATGAGACCATATGCTGAATATCCTCCAAATTTTGACGATGACTCTCGATTATAATCCGCACATCGGCAAGCCGTGCCTCTAAGGCTATCAGCTCCTCCAAAACGTCCGTAGCCTCCAGCATCGTTAAGATTCTCGCCTCTTCCTCTAGTCTGATATTTAGGCGGCTGGTAGCATCTTGGAATTGTGCCGTAACATCCTCGCTCAGCACTTCAAAGCGGATAATCGTTCCAAGCCTCATAAGCTCCGTATTCATCTCGTCAAAATGAACGCTGGGGATTCTTAATGTGTAGTTTGTACTCCAAAATTCCTCTCCTCGCACTGTTCTAGACCAAGTATTCGACCATTCTATAAACCCGCCAAAAGATATTACCAAATTTTCAATCGCAGCCGTTGTGTAATCAAATTCCGTCGTATTTAGCGATAGGGTAGAATTTCGTATAACCATGCGTTCAGAGAGAGCAGGAGCAGGGGCGGCAAAACTACCCGCTGCTGGCGTAGCAAAGTATGCTCCACCTCCCGCCATGCCTCCCGTAACCCAAACCTCGGCAACAGGCTCAGCTATGGCGGGCGACATTTCCACCGATACCCCATTGCCCGCTCCGCAAGCCGCCAAAATCAGCAATAAGACAACTATCAAGCTATAATTTTTCATCATTTTCAACAACCTCCTCAACCGCTATTTTGCGGCGGTTCTTTGTTAATTTTCGAATAATCACAAAACAGCCAAACCCAACCGAAAAGAGAAATCCCACGGGTATGAGGGTGTGTGCAAAGAATAGTGCAAACCCCCGCATCATATTTAGGCTAAAGCCCACAGAATTCATAAAAGCCGAAACGATTCTGTTCTGCTCCTCGACAATCACATCATCTGCCGCAACCATATGAATACCTATCGCAAAGGTTGCCGTTTCGTGATGTATCGTGCTTATGCGAGAGATTATCCGCTCTCTAATGGCAATAACCTGTACAAGCCTGGCCTCCACGGCTACAAAATTCTCTAAATTATCGATGGTGGTCAGCAAACCCATAAGACGGGCGTGTTCTTCGTCTCTAACTTGCAATTCCGTTTGCAGATTGTTTAGCTCCATAAAAACATTTGTGGAGTTTACGCTAAAGCCTGTAACCTCACCCAGTTCATGTAATTGTGATAGCAACTCATCAAACTCTGCATTGTCTACGCGCCTATTCATTCTAACGAAACTGTTCTGCCTATCCACAAAGGCTAAAATATCTATCCCTGGCAACCCCTCTAGTCGCTGGAAAAGCATATCAAAATCCATCTCTGTCGATAGATTTATGTTATAGCTGCGTATCAAAAAATCAGAGGGTGTGGCCGCCTCTACCCCTGCCGTAAATAGGGCGAAAAATAGCAAAACCAAGGCAAAACATTTGACAATCATATACATCTCCTCTACATAAGGGAATTCACAATCCTACCCGAAGCCTTGCCGTCTCCAAAGGGGTTTATTGCGTTTGCCATCTTTTTATATTCCGTATCGTCCGAGAGCAACGTGCATACATTGTTGTATATACGGTCTCTATCCGTACCCGCAAGCACAAGTGTTCCTGCCAACTCGCCCTCGGGGCGTTCTGTAACTTCTCGCATCACAACCACAGGTTTATCTAATGCAGGGGCTTCTTCCTGTAAGCCGCCCGAATCCGTAAGCACCAAATAGGACAGTTTCATCAAATTGTGCATATCGAAGATAGTTAGCGGCTCGGTCAAAATAATGCGTTCGCAGTCAGACAGTATGGGAGTAACAATCTCTTTTACAGTCGGATTGGGATGGACGGGATAGATTATGCAAACATCGGGAAATTCCGCCGCTATTTGTTTTATTGCATGGCAGATATTTTCTAGGGGAACGCCCCAATTTTCACGTCTGTGTGCCGTCATCAATATTATTTTTCCGCTAACCTCTGATAGTTGCCTATTTTGGAACACGTAATCTGGCTTAATCGTGAAATTCAGCATATCTATCGCCGTGTTTCCTGTAACAATTATCTTATTTTCGGGGATATTTTCCGCTAAAAGATTGCTGCGTGCCGTCTCTGTGGGAGCAAAATGCAAATCTGCAATAGCTGAGGTTAGTTTGCGGTTAATTTCTTCTGGAAACGGCTGATATTTGTCATAAGAACGCAAACCCGCTTCCACATGGGCAACTTTAACTCTATTATAAAAAGCTGCCAGCGATGCCGCAAAGGTGGTGGAGGTATCGCCGTGAACCAAAACCCAATCGGGTTGTGCTTTCTTTATAACGCTCTCCAAACCAACCAAAGCCTCTGTAACAAATGCACTCAAGCTCTGTCGGGTTTTCATTAGGTTCAAATCGAAATCGGGTTTGACATCGAAATGGTGCAAAACGTCATCCAAGAGTTCTCTATGTTGTGCTGTTACGCACACAAGCGATTCGACATTAGCGGCGGACAGTGCTTTTATGGGCGGTATCATTTTTATAGCCTCTGGTCTTGTGCCGAAAACACTCAAAATCTTACCACATTGCATAATTTCACGTCTTTCTAAAACCGAGGGGACTCCGCCCTCTCAAAATTCAAAATCCTATCTAACATACTACCACAACAAAAATCATTTGTCAATCAAGACCGTGGGACTCTGCCCCACACCTGGCACAAAACCGTCTTGCCGCAAGGGGCACGCCACTTGACCCGCTCTTTTTTAGCTTGCTTTTGTTTGCGGAGTGTGTTATAATTTATGATAGTGTTGGCTTAGGAGGGTTGGCGATGGAAATAATGCAAATGGGTTGGACCTCTAAAAATCACACCAATCTTAGCGAATATTTGACCCATGAAATATTTACCAAGGTTAGAAAACACATCTCTAACGGCAAGGGCTTTTTTTCGTCAGGCTCTACACGATTGGTGCATTATGGCGACAAATTCAGCAATCTAGCTACTTTGGTTGATGTTGCTAAATTTGATGTTGCCGATATTCACGATTTACCCTCTATTGAGCCAGATATATTGCTGTTTCAGGCAAACGCTTTTGTTGCTAACGAAAACGGCACGTTATTTGCAGGGTTTCCCGATTTAATTGTGGAAGTGTGGTCAAAATCCAACACAAAAGAGGAGCGGGATTGGAAACACATATTATATTCAACTGCCCCAGCGACCGAGCATTGGTATTTAGAACAAAACAGCCGAATCGTAGAACGCTGGCTGGGCAACTTGCAGCTAGAAAATTTATACTTGGACAAAAAACTCACGACAAATAACGGGCTCGTTTTAGATATATCGGATATTCCGATAAAATTTGTTGATTAACATTGAAGTCCTCAGGTTTAAGGTTAGAAAGGATGTATTTTTATGGCAGGTCATTCAAAATTTGCTAATATACGGCATCGAAAAGAGAAAAACGATTCTGTTAAGGCTCGGGTGTTTACTAGGATTGGGCGAGAGATTGCGGTATCTGTAAAAATGGGCGGGGCTGATGCTGGGTCTAATGTTAGGTTACGCGACGCTATTGCAAAGGCAAAGGCGGAGAATATGCCAAATGATACGATAGAACGCAGTATAAAAAAGGCGGCGGGCGATTTGAGTGCTATAAATTTCGAGCCGATAACATATGAGGGTTATGGAGTTAAGGGTGTCGCCGTTATTGTAAAGGTGTTGACGAATAATCGCAATCGCACCGCCGCTAATGTCCGCAATGCCTTTACAAAAGGCGGCGGAAACATGGGGACTACTGGCTGTGCCGCCTATTTTTTCGATGAAAGCATGACCCCTGTTTCGTATATAGACCTCATCGAGCCAGATGACATAAAAAAAATGAACAAATTGCTGGATTTATTGGACGAAGACGAGGATGTGCAAGAAGTTTTTCATAATGTTGGGAATTGGAGCTAATCCATCGAAAAATTTGACAAAATACGCTTAACCGTGCTACAATCATTTTCAAGGTAGGGTTGCGATTCGAGAGAAAGGAGGTTTTTGATGGATTGGAATGATTCTTTGGAAACAGGTAATGTCGTGGTAGATAACGAGCATAAGGAACTTTTGGCTTTAGTAAAAAATATGTTGACAGCGGGAATGTCGGGGGAGCTTACCTCCGAAAATAGAAAAGAACGGGTAGAGATAGCTGTAAATTTTTTGGAAGATTACGCCAAGAGGCATTTTGCTAACGAAGAGAAGTTAATGGATGAGTCCCATTATCCAGATAAAGTAACGCATAAGACCTTACATGATGGCTTTATGCCGATATTTTCAAAATTAAAGGATAGAGTCGTGGAGGAAAGCGGGTCTCTGGATGTGGCATTGGAGGTAAACAAAGTAATTGTAGATTGGCTAATATACCATATTATGGGGAGCGATAAGGTTTTTGCTGAATATTACAAGGATTGGGAGGGATTGTGATTAGTAAAGGGGTGGATACACTCCGCCCCTTTTGTTGTCTCTTGGATAAAATTGCAGCTATCAGCCTTTACGCCTTGTGAAATTTTTGACTGTGCCGCGTAAAAATTCGTAACCCAATATCCGCAAAAAATCAAAAAAAGATACGGAATCGTACAGGTTTTTTTGTGCAATTACAGCATCTTGAAACAAGCGGCCATAATGTTCGCCGTAGTGTTTTGAAAAAAAGAGGGGGTATTTCTCTATAAACTGGGCAGGTATAAGCTCCGTCCAGGGCTTTGAATACAATCGTCCCCATGGATACAACAAAGTCGAAAATAGGTTATCTACATACTTTCTTGTATCTTCGCTAATTTGGAAAGCCCCTATGTTGGGGCAGTTGGGATATTGCTGGGTGGGTGTTATCTTTTTAGCCACAACATTATCAAACAGAAGCCGACAAGCATACGAATGAGTCTTATACCCGCTTAAAGATAATGGCAGATTTATGTCATGTATAACCACGATCGCCTCATTTTTCAAATACGGTAACACACATAGAAAATTCAGCGTTTCCACAGGATGAATATGGGCTGTGTCGAGAATTAAAAAATCCACTTCCCCTATTTCTCCCATGACTTCCAAGGTATCCTTGCCCAAATAAGGCTTCCATTTGCGGAGATGTTGAGGTGCATAGGTTTCCACCATCCAGCCAGAGCGTTTTGATTTATCTCGATAATAATATTCAAATAAATCAACAGAGTGCAACACCGCAGTATCTGCTCCGCTCAAAGCATTGAGAATAACCACAGCACCGCCGCCAGCTGCAACACCAACTTCCAGTATCTTTTCGGGCTTATGTTCCAATATCAAGCCAGTAACAAAAGCCCGTTCTACAAAGTGCATCTCCGATAATTCGCATACTTGCGGATCTATCTGAATCGCCAGATCCGCCCCCACATCTTCGGGGGGGGGGGGTATATTAATCATAATC
>WRKH01000132.1 GCA_009778175.1 Turicibacter sp. | reverse complement strand
GGGGGGGGGGGGGGGGGGAGTGCCTGGTGTCCTGTGGACACCGTTTAGGCGTTTGCGGAGCAACAAGGGGGCTAGCGGGGTAGCAGGGCAGAGCCCCACGGTCTTAGCTTTTAGTCTTTGTGATTTCGGCGTTGATTAGGTTTCCTAGTAGTAGGAAGAAAGAGATTAGGTAAATCCAAATGATTAGCACAAAAATGCCCGCTAAACTGCCGTATATTGCGGAAATTCTGCTGTAACGAGCTATAAATAGCGAAAATATATTTGATGATATGCCCCATAATATAACGGTCGCAAATGCACCTGGCAAAGTGTCCAAAAATCGGCTCTTTGCACACGCCAAAAAATATATGAGAGCCGTGGAAAGAATAAGCAGCAAAATAGCAACAATGCCCACAATAACACTTGAAAATCTACCAAAATCCATATTGGCCGCCGTACTGAACATCCACAATGCTAGCATTATGACAGATAACGCAAATATTAGCATTAAAACAATGCAAATGCCCGTTTTTCTCACAAAACTCCTGTCGTCAGATATATCATGTACCTTGTTGATGGCACGAACAATAGCCCGAAATCCGTTGGAAGTGCTGTATATGCTGACCAATAAACTTGCCGATAAGAGCCCGCCAGATGGATTATAATCCAAACCGACAATAAAATTTATGACCACTTCACTTATCTCGGGCGGCAAAGCGTCCCCGAATAGATAAAAAAGATCAAAATTTTCTACATTCAACACACCCATTAGCGATACCAAAAATAT
Organism: Turicibacter sp.; assembly: GCA_009778175.1. Lineage (GTDB taxonomy): Bacteria > Bacillota > Clostridia > Lachnospirales > WQUN01 > WRKH01. The sequence continues at coordinate 5,020 of WRKH01000132.1, read as the reverse complement.
AACAAACGGAAAGAACGCCAGCAGTATTTTATAAGAAAGTTCGTTGGCAAGTGCAAAAAGATCATATTCCACGGTACGCCTACCCACATTTTGGGCAAATAACCAAAGCCTACTCATTGCAGTAATGCTAATGCCATCGCCAAAGCATCGCCCTCATATTCTATATCAGGCTCAATGCCGATATTATGTATCCATTCGCCCGCAGGCCCCTCAAGCACAAGCACCGTGGCACGTACAGCAGAGCCGCCGCGCATAGGTATGCTTACCTGTCCAATCGCCTTACCAAATGTAGTTGTGCCGATGGTCGTGATATTCGGGACATTTTCCCTCAATGCCAAAACAAGCCCCTCGGCGGCACTAGCTGTGGCTGCGTTTTGCAATATTAGAAGTTTATCAAAATTAAAATACGGATCGCCGTTGCCACGTATGGTGCGAGTAAATAATGACCAACGAGTGCGTTCGTATGCTATTGTCGCATCGGGGGCTACAAATAGATCAGCAATCTGATGAAAATCCCTAAGCATACCGCCAAAATTGCCACGCAAGTCCAAAATCAAATAGGAAAACTGTGCCAATTCTTCACGATTTTGCCACACGAATCGGCGGGCATAGCTATGGATATTGGGCAATGCCAAGTAGACAATATTATCTGTAAGGGCTTCAAAACGGACGGTTTGTGCGATTTGCCGCTCTTGTTGCCTTGCAGCCATAAACTGCCCTGGATTGTATAGGTATGTAAAACGATCTTGATTGATATTTCGAATTTCACGTGTAAGCACAGCAGCCATCATACGGTCAAAATCTCTAAAATGGCTGCGAAAATTGTCTTCGCCCAGTGCTTCTATATACAGCCTATCCAAATCCTCTTCAAAGACATAATGCTGCGATATTAACATTCTAAGCACCCAATAGTCATAGGTAGCATATATCCCACCAACCAAGAGGGCGAGCAAGATAAAAAATCCAAACCTAAAGAAGTTATATCCACGTCCTCGAGGTGGTTTCGGCGACTTTCTCAATTTCGGCCTAGTTTTAGCTCTATTCACCTTCATCATTCTAAAACACCCCCTCAAATCTTAAAACCGTGGGGCTCTGCTCTGTGTCTGGTGTCCAGTGGACACCGTTTAGACGTTTACGGAGTAATACCCCGCAAGGGGCGTGCCCCTTGACCCGCTCGTTTGTTTTGGTTTATTTATGGCATTGCTCATTTTTTTGTACTTTTACAGCTATTATTGTACCACATTCTGCTTTTTTGTCAAGATGGGGGTTCGCTCGATTTGTATTGAAAATTGTCTAGAAAATAAAATTTCTAAGCCTTGACGAATTTCGGATTATGTTGTATACTTAATAAATCCCTTAATTTGCGGTACTCGTTTCGGGGGCTAGGCCGATGTATATAGAGTAGCTTTCAAACTTTCGGTGTTCCGCAAGCATCAAAATGTTTAAAAGTTTATTTTTGAAGTCAGCCTAGCCCTTGACGGCGAGCCGCCCCTGGAAAAGAAAACACATCACACACCACCACCAACCACAATCTGTTCAAATTAAAATAATGTTAAAAAAATCAAAACGTGCGGGTCTGGGGGCACACCCCCAGCGGCAAGACGGTCTTGTGCCAGGTCAAGGGGCAGAGCCCCTTGCGGGTCTGGGCAGAGCCCAGCGGTCTTGCCCTTGAGATTTGGAGGTTAGATTGGAACAATTTTTTTTGCCGCTTGGAGAATTGAAAAATTTTGATGAGATAGATTTGAAAAATACAACGCTGTTGACTGGCGTTATTGGCTCGCAAAAATGGCATATGCTTGCCGCCGTTATGGCGAAACATGATAGAAAAGCCCTAATAATTACACATTCTGAGCTTGCAGCTAAAACAATTTATGAAGATATGAGCTTTTTTTTTGATGATGTCTTTGTCTTTCCCGCTCGAGACCCCCTGTACTACGTCGCCGATGCGAAAAGCTCCGATACGTCTCATACCCGTTTTGATATTTTGAAAATATTAACCGAAAAGTCAAAATGTACCGTGATAACCCCAGCCGAAACACTTGTCGAACGCATCATCCCCCAGCGAGATTTTGTCGAACAAATTATCAATATCAAAGTTGGGGATTTTTTGTATATAGATGAGCTGGCGGAAAAGCTAGTAAATCTTGGGTATAGCCGTGCAAGTCAGGCAGAAGGAGCAGGGCAATTTGCCGTGCGTGGCGGCATTGTGGACGTTTATACGGTTTTGAGTGATGTGCTTGCCGTGCGGATCGAATTTTTTGGCGATGAAGTGGACTCTATACGCCAGTTAGACCCGCTAACACAGCGGTCGCTGGAAAAATTGCAGTCGGCTGAAATTTGCCCGCTGCATGACACAACCACAAAAAATTCGACTTTGCTCGACTATTTTTCAAAAGATACGATTTTGGTTTTTGACGAACCCAGCTATATCGATAAACATATCGAGCTGTTTCGTGCAGAATATGAGGAAAATGCAAAACAAGCCACCTTGAAAGAACAAAATTTATCGGGTTGGCAAAAACCCTTGGAATATACCGCCACTTTGCGGCTTGCAGAAAAATTCGCTACCTTGCTACTATCCGATATGAACGTAAAAAGTGCGTATTTTGAGCCGAAACAAATAGAGAAATTCAGGGTAAAAACCAATCCGCCGCTCCGACATTCGCCGCAGGACTTAAAAGAAGATTTGTTATTTTGGCTGAATAAGGCGTATAGAGTGCTGATTTTGGCAGATGCAGAGCAGACGGGGATAAATTTGGCAAATTCACTCGCAAAAGAAGGATTGCCCGCCCGATACGATGAAAATTTAACTAAAATACCCCCAGGAGTCGTAACCGTCTCGAAAGGCACATTATCAGAGGGTTTTGAATATGTGGACTGCAAATTTACCGTCATCACGGGCAAGGAAATTTTCCCAAAATCCATCAAAAAAAAGAAACGCAAGAAAAAGAACCCGATAGCTCATTTCTCAGACTTAAAGCCAGGCGATTATATCGTGCATGACAACCATGGAGTGGGTGTATTTTCGGGGATTGAGCAGATTGTTGTGGATGGAATGACACGGGATTATTTAAATATTGCCTACAAGGACGGCAGCATAAAAATACACACGGCACAAATGGATCAAATCCAGAAATACATAGGCGGCAGGAGTGCGGACGGCGAACAGTTGAGGGTAAAACTAAACAGACTGGGCGGGACGGACTGGGCTCGGGCAAAAAGCCGTGTGCGGACTGCCGTTAAGATTCTGGCGGCTGATTTGGTTCAGCTTTACGCCAAGCGACAGGCGGCAAAAGGCTTTGTTTACAGCTCTGACAGTATTTGGCAGACGGAATTTGAAGCCCTTTTTCCATATGAGGAAACAGAAGATCAGCTGGCGGCGATTGAGGACGTAAAAAATGACATGGAGTCCACAAAAATCATGGATAGGCTTATTTGCGGCGATGTGGGTTATGGTAAGACGGAAATTGCGATACGTGCGGCTTTTAAGGCGGCGCAGGACGGCAAGCAGGTGGCGTACTTAGTCCCTACAACCATACTTGCACAGCAACATTACGGCAATTTTATCGATAGAATGGCGAATTACCCCATTGCAATAGAACGGCTGTCCCGATTCCAGACGGCAAAGGAGCAGAAAGATACATTAAATGCTATTTCTTTGGGTTCGGTTGACATTGTTATAGGTACGCACAGGCTACTTTCAAAGGACGTAAAATTCAAGAATCTCGGGCTGATTATCGTGGACGAAGAACAGCGTTTCGGCGTATCGCACAAGGAAAAATTAAAGGCAATGAAGGCGGACGTGGACGTGCTTACTCTAACAGCCACGCCCATTCCAAGGACTTTGCATCTTAGTTTGACGGGACTTCGGGATATGAGTCTTCTAAACGAGCCGCCCGAGGAGCGTAAACCCGTGCAAACCTACGTAATGGAGTACAATCCAGATTTGGTAAAGGAGGCGATCACTCGGGAAATAGGTCGGGGTGGGCAGGTTTATTATTTGCACAACCGAGTCCGTAATATCGAGGAAGAGACGGCACGGGTAAAGGAATTAGTCCCGCTTGTTAATGTTGCCTTTGCACATGGGCAGATGTCGGAGAATCAGCTGGAAGATATTATGATAAAATTTGGAAATGGCGAAATACAGGTACTTGTCTGCACCACGATTATAGAGGCAGGGCTTGACATTCCGAACGTCAACACAATAATCATACAGAATGCTGATTTTTTGGGGCTTAGTCAGCTTTACCAACTGCGGGGCAGGGTTGGGCGATCCAATCGTATGGCTTTTGCATATTTGATGTATCGCAAGGACAAAATATTGGACGAAGTGGCAAGCAAGCGTTTGCGAACGATTCGGGATTTTACGGAATTTGGTGCGGGTTTCAAGATTGCAATGCGTGATTTGGAGATACGAGGGGCGGGCAATTTACTTGGTGCGGAGCAGCATGGGCATATGGATGCTGTGGGTTACGAGATGTATTGCAAGTTACTTGCCGAGGCGATTGATGAACTGGACGGCAAGATGAAAGAGGCTGAATTTGAGACTTCCATTGATGTGGAGGTAAACGCTTACATTCCCTCACATTTCATAGAGGACGAGCAGCAGAAGATCGAGATTTACAAAAAAATTGCTATGATAAAGACGCAGGAAGATTGGCGGGACGTACAGGAAGAGATTGAGGACAGGTTTGGCAATTTGCCCCGTATTGTGCAAAATTTACTGGACATTGCGTTATTAAAATCGACTGCTAACGGTTTTGGTATCACGGCAATAAACCAGGGGGAGAAGCAATTAGTATTCACATTCCGACCAGATGCCAACATAGACGGTGCGGCTTTAGCGGCTTTCATAATAACCCAAAACGGACGCATTTTCCTAGCCAACGACGAAGAGCCTTACATAACTTGCCGACTAAAGCCCAACGAAAACATTTTAGAACTACTAAAATTCATAATCGGAAACTTACGGTAAGACCGTGGGGCTCCGCCCCACACCCCGCTGGGGGCCAGCCCCCAG
>WRKH01000131.1 GCA_009778175.1 Turicibacter sp. | reverse complement strand
CATAAAAAACAAACGAGCGGGTCAAGGGGCGCGCCCCTTGCGGGGGTGTGGGGGCAGAGCCCCCACGGTTTTAAGGCTGGTCTAGTAGATTTATTTGGTTTGGGAGTGTTTCGCTCTGTAAGCCTAGATGAGCGTAGCCTCGGGGAGTTACTATGCGTCCTCGGGGGGTTCTTTGTATGAAACCTAGTTGTAGTAGGTATGGCTCTGCCACGTCCTCTAGTGTCCCCGACTCCTCGTCTATGCTAGAAGCTAGAGTGTCCAACCCCACTGGCCCGCCGCTAAACTTAAATATGATGGCTTCCAGCAATTTTAAATCAACAGCATCCAACCCCATTGTGTCAATTTCTAAGCGATTTAATGCGGATTTTGCCACGGCATCTGTTATAACTCCATCAAATTCTACCTGTGCAAAATCTCGTACCCTTTTCAATAGGCGGTTTGCGATACGTGGAGTCCCCCTAGATCGACGTGCCACCTCTTCTGCCCCCGTCTGTTCTATTTCAACCTCCAAAACATCTGCAGAACGCCGAATAATAGTGCATAAATCAGGCACATTATAGGGTTCTAAATGATGTATCATACCGAATCTATCCCTTAACGGAGCGGTTAAAAGCCCTATGCGTGTCGTTGCACCAATCAAAGTAAATCTGGGCAAATCCAGCCGTATACTCTTTGCCGCAGGTCCTTTGCCTATTATAATATCTATGGTAAAATCTTCCATCGCAGGATAGAGCATTTCCTCTACAACTCGCGGCATACGGTGTATTTCATCTATAAATAAAAAATCCCCAACACTCAAATCATTCAAAATGGCTGCCATATCGCCCGCCCGCTCAATCGCTGGGCCAGCAGTTATACGTAATTTTCCGCCCATCTCAGTAGCTATAATATGCGAAAGTGTAGTTTTGCCAAGCCCTGGCTGACCATATAACAACACATGATCTAGCGTCTCTTTGCGACCTTTGGCGGCATCTATAAATACACGCATATTTTCCTTAACTTTCGATTGCCCTATATATTGCTCAAAATTCGCAGGTCTTAGCTTTAGTTCGGTTTCCGCATCTTTTTCCTCTTGGTAGGCGGTTGTTTTAATTGTACGCAAATTCCATTACCCCATTCACATCAGCTTTTTTAACGCCAAACGTATAATTTGATCCGACTGCATATTTTCGTCCGCAACGGATAATACAGCCTTTACGCTTTCGTTTCTTGCATACCCCAAAGCCAACAGTGCATCTATAGCATCCTGTTTTTCCGTTGAAAAATTGGCGGTTGGCATATCAGTCGTCGGCGATACATTCTTCATCTTGTCATACAATTCTAACGTGATACGTTTTGCGGTTTTTACGCCTATGCCAGGTGCTCTGCTAAAAGACAACGAATCCTGATTTACAACAGCCGAAATAATCTCCTCTGGAGTCATTATGGATAATACGGACATCGCAGCCTTAGGCCCTACACCATGCACGGCTATCAGCATCTTAAATAATCGCAATTCATTCGATTGCAGAAATCCATAAAGCGACCAACCATCGTCTTTTACCTGTGTAAAAGTGTGCAACTGCACAAATTCCCCTTTCGCAGGCAAGCGGCTAAGCGTTGCGTTAGAAAGATTGATAATATATCCAATGCCGCCATTATCTAAAACAACGCCCTCGTCCAAATATTCCTCCACTACCCCTTTAACATAAGCTATCGTAACAAACCACCTCCAATCCTTGAGCCGCAAACGATATGACAATACCAAAATTTTTGTCTGAAAAATCACAAGAAAGATTGAATATGGCTTATCAAATTGTTTTTTATGCCCTCGTCCCCAAATGTTACATTAACTTTTTCGATTAATCCGTTCAGGCGAGCCTTATCGCCCATTTTTGCATAGTGTTCCGCCAAATGTTTATATATCTTTCTAAATTCGCCCCCCAATTCTAGCGTTTTTTCAAATATAATGATGGCATCCGCCATCTCCGCCTTGCCCCCCGTTTCAAATAACAAATCGCCCCACTTTACCAACGCTTGAACATATTTGTTATAGTTTTCTTCATACAGGGTTACTTTTTCCAGATTGGCAGCTCCATAGGCAAATTTAAGCTCCAAATTAGTCCTTTTCTGGGGAAAAACAAGCATCGTTTTGCTTGCCAACAGAAGCACATTGTCCTGTGCCTTTTTTATCTTTACCTCCGCATCTTCCCTTATGGGAAGCAGATGCGGCTCTGGGGTATAGAAAAATTCTGCTTCCACATCATGTTTGCGGGCACTGTTGGCTTTTAACTCTTCTTCTAGCAGCTTCTTTGAAGGGGTATTGAAATCCCTAAACGCTCGTCTGCTAAAGAATGTTACAATGGCGACAATAACCAATATAGTTATTGCCGGGAATAGTATTCTCTCTATAAAAATCATTTTGCCACCTCTTTGTTCTAAAACCGTGGGACTCTGCCCCACACCCCGCCAGGGCACACCCTGAACTGCACATTTTTTGGATTTTTATTGGGCTAAATTATGGCACTACTCAAACTTTCAGCGAGGGGGTCATTTGTAGACAGCCGCCCCCTGAAACCTCTCGAACATTTTTGTTATTCTTTAGATTGTACCATAGCATGATGTCAAAGTCAAGCGTTGTTTTCGAAATAGCTTGTTCGGGCTGGCTTTATATCTGCACCACTGCCAGCCGCTCGTCCTCAAATTTAGCCGTCGGAGCTGCTTGTACCAACGGCGGCGGGGTTAGGCTTAGCCGCTCGCCCGCTTGCCGCCTTGCTTGGTGGGCTTGGTAGTCTTCGTTTGTGTATATTTTACGGTTCGCAGGGAATAATTGTTCATTATCCCAAGGTCCTCGACGGCAAATATTAGTAAATTTACCGCATGAATTACACCACGCTTCAGTAAATCCGTTTTGATTGCCAACTTGCATCATAAAATAATCCGTGTCGGTACTCTCGCAAAACGGACATTCGCCAGGGATACCGATAGTATCTATGTTTAAGAATGTTTTTTTCCACCTTTTCCAATAATCCATAGTCTGCTACCTTTCTCCAAATCGTTCGCTTTCAGCCACTGTTGCTTCAAACTCGAAATGTGTATGGTTATTCTGCACATATATGCTACCATGTTTTTTGTATTGCTCAATATGTATTTTTTCGTGAAACAACGTCCTTGCAAGCTCTTCTTCGCTTATAAAAGCGTTGGGTTCCAATATTATTTCGCCGATTTTATCGGGATTTGCAAGTCTCGTATAACCCATATTTAAATTATAAGGGTCTCTATCGATTACCACCTTAACATCTTTCAAGTCGATACCGTATTTTTCGGCTATCCGCTTGACATACCTCATTCGCATGGGGATTGGCAGGTGGGCAAAAACGCCTGTGTTATTTTTTGGTCTCGTCATATTAACCATTATAGCACGATTTTCATTTTTGTCAATACCAAAAACACCTATAATCCAACTGCAACAAAAATGTAACAGTCGCCGTTTCGATAATTGACATTCCGAGAAAATTACCCGATTACCCCCCCTAATTCGTTACTCGCTGCCCGTATTCTCAGAAGATTCAACCGCAACGAGTTCGCCTCAACTCTATTTTCTCGGATACATTTCAACAATTCATCGAATTGTTGAAATATGCCAAAATGTATAGAAAAAAGCCTTTCCCCAAAAGGCTTAAATTTTCGAACTACAAAACAACCCCCAACCCCCCCCAAACCAAAAAACCTGAAACGATTGGGCAAAATCAATAGCCAAAAGAAAACAAACGTGCGGGTCAAGGGGCGCGCCCCTTGCGGGGGTGTGGGGGCAGAGCCCCCACGGTTTTACTTGTTATGGTCATACTCCTGAAACATACTCATCAATAACTCCGCCTGTTCCGCCAACTCCTGTGAAGTCGCCGCCGTCTCCTCGCTGGAAGCCGTGCTGGAATGGGTTATCTCAGAAATTTGTGATACGCTCATCCCTATCTGTGCTATCGACTGCGAACCCTCCGATGATGCCAATGTTACCTGGTTGACTATCTCCGAAACCTGCTCGAAATCCGTTACTATCGACTCAAATGTCAAAGCCGTCTTTTGGGCTATCTCATTGCCCTTGTCAACTTTCTCAATCGTATCCGTTATCAAACTGGCTGTGTCAACGGCGGCAACCTGCGACCGCCCAGCCAAACTACGTACCTCTTCCGCAACAACCGCAAAACCTCGACCATGCTCACCCGCGCGCGCCGCCTCGACCGAAGCGTTTAACGCCAGCAAATTCGTCTGGAACGCTATGTCTTCGATTGTCTTGATTATCTTTGCAATGTCGGCAGAGGCGACCTTTATGCCCTCAATCGAGGTCATCATGGTCTGCATTTCCTCACTGCCTGAAATGGCGTTTTGACGGGCTTTTGTCGAAAGATCGTTCGCCTTTGCCGCATTCTGATATACCATCTGAACCTTGTTGCTTATCTCGTCCATGTTGGAATTTAGCTGTTGGAGGGTGCTCGCCTGTTGGGAGATACCGTTTGCCAAAGTTTGGTTGCTGTCGGAAATGAGCTGCGACTTCTCCGAAACACGCCCGCTTATTTCCTGTATTTTCTGCATAAGTTGTTGAATGTAGGCGTTGTTCTTCTCCAAATTTGCATGCTGCTCGTCAAGATCCGCCTGCATCTTGACTTCCTCGGTAACGTCCTTTAATGCACCCGCCACTCGGAGCGGATTGCCGTCTTTGTCCAAACGAGACGAACCAAAGGCGTGAAAATAGCGATATTCTCCTGTTTTGAGTTGCAAACGATACCGCAACTCAATGGAATTGCCGTATTTTAGCGGATTTTCCAAATACGCCGCAAATTGACCCAAAGCACCGTCCTTGTCCTCTGGGTGCAAGCGATCGCTCCACGAAGATGTAACATTGGGAAAATCGTTTTCGTCCTTAAAACCGAGCAAGCGTCTGAAATTGTCAGACCACCAAAACTCGTTTTGCGGATTGACCTTGTCGGATTGGTCAACGACCATGTCCCACAATCCGACTTTCATGCTGTCAACTAATAGCCGCAAACGTAGGTCGTTATTTTCCAAAATTTCCTTGTTTTCTTCGGCTTTTTGGCGTTCTTGGTAATCGGCAGTAACTTCACGGATAGCACCCGCCAATCGGAGGGGTACGCCCTGACTATTGCGGATTGCCTCGCCAAAGGACTCGAAAACGACCCAACTCTCGTTTTTATGCCGAATTCTGTATTCGAGGTGGAAGTCCGTTTTGCCGGTGCGGTCGGCGACGTGGGCTGTCAGTTTGCTCATAAGGATTTTGAGGTCGTCTGGGTGGACACGTTCGAGCAGGGTGGCAACTGTGTTGGGAAAGTCGTTTTCTCCCGAAAAGCCGAGCATTTTCCTGATTTCGTCCGACCAGTGTACGGTATTATCGGGGTGCAGGGGATCGCCGTCCGTCAGGGTCAAGTCCCACAATGCGACCCCTAGTGCGTGTACGACTAGGTGGTGTTTTTCCACGTCAAATTCCGTGGCACTTTTGTAATCGGAGATATATTTGTTGATATACTCCGCTATCGTCTTCTCTTGCGGATTTAGTGTGCTTGTATTTAGTTGCACATTAAAATTGCCCGTGGCGCTCTCTTTTGTGAGTTGCTCCAAGGCGTGTAGCAAGCCGTCCATATTGTTCTTTTGAAATAATGGCATAAAATCACTCCAGTTGTTATTTAGTTTAAGACCGTGGGGCTCTGCCCCACACCCCGCTGGGCTCTGCCCAGACCCGCAAGGGGCTCTGCCCCTTGACCCCGCTGGGGGCGCGCCCCCAGAC
>WRKH01000130.1 GCA_009778175.1 Turicibacter sp. | reverse complement strand
GGTTTCCCCTTTTCCAGTAATATTTGCCATTTTTATTATATCACTTGGATCTGGGGTTGCCTTGTTTTTTGTTACCTATCTATTGTACCTCAACAGTCAAAAAAATATTGCAAAAAAACCACCACCGTGATATAATGAAAAAATGGAGAATTGGTCTGTGCAAATCTGCGGGTCTGGGTGCTGCGAAGTCATGGAGGATACCGTTTAGGCGTTGCGAGTAACACCCAGAGTCTTGCGATTTTAGGGCTATATGTTTAGAATGGGAGGAATTTTTATGAATTACAATGACCAAATTGTTTTAGAGGAATCGGAGGGGCTGAATCGCTATATAACAAAGGTGTTTGCCTGGATGTTCTTTGGGCTTATGCTTACGGCTATGTCAACATTTGTGATTATAGTCGGGATTGGTATTAGCGAGGCGTTTGCACAATTTATTGCGAGCCTTTCGCAGGTAATACTTATCGTGTTTATTTTGCAGATGCTTTTGGTGGGCTTTATTTCAGTCCGATTGGAAAAAATTAGCACGGGGACGGCAACATTTGCATACTTGACCTATGCAATAGTCAACGGTTTCACAATAGGTTTGTGGGCGTGGTTGCAGGCGGGCGATGTAATCGTAGCCGCTTTTGGCATAACTGCAATAAGTTTTGGCGTTATGGCTGTTTACGGGCTTGTAACCAAGCAGGATTTAACAAAAATCGGCAGTCTGCTAGTGATGGGGCTTATAGGGTTGGTTATAGTGTCCTTGGCAAACATATTTATCGGTAGCGATACTTTGGATTTTATAATTTGTGTGGCTGGTTTGTTCATATTTTTAGGGCTTACGGCGTATCGCACAAGCCAAATTAAGGACTTTTACTATTCATCATTAGGCGACAGCCGTATGTCGAATAATTTGGCGATTATCGGGGCTTTAATGCTATATTTGAGCTTTGTCAATTTGTTCATGTTTATTTTGCGATTGCTCGGCGGCGGACGCAGGTAGCAGTTTTAAAACCTGGGCTTTGCCGAGTGCTTGGCACAAGACCGTCTTGATGCTAGGAACACGGACTTGCGTTTTTAAAATCAAAATCGTGCCCATTTAAAATATGCTGTATTTCACGCCAAGAGGGCATAAATTTGTCCATAAGTGCATTAAACTGACGATTATGCTTGCGTACCACCAAATGGCACAATTCATGCAAGATAACGTATTCTAAACATTCGGGCGGTTTTTTGGCAAGCTGTACGTTTAACCAAATTTTGCCTGTTTTGATATTGCACGTCCCCCAGCGAGTTTTCATGTGTTTCGTTTGCCAATCGCTTGCCTTTAAGCCTGTTATTTGCTCCCATTTCGGCAATTTTTCCGAAACTTTTAACTTTAACTCAGTGCGATACCATTCTCGAACGAATAATTCTCGTTGCTTGACGGTGCTTGTTTTGCCAATGGTTAAAATTGCATGATTACCCTGTAGTATCAGCCTGCTTTTGTGCTTGAGGCGTTCGATTTCTTCCACCTGTAAAAAATACCGCTCGCCCCAAATATATAAAAATTCGCCCGAAATGTATTCATGTGCGGTTTGATGGGGCTGTTCGGCGAATTTTGCTATTTGTTTTTTTATCCATGCTAACTTTGTCTGCAAAAATCGTTTGATTGCGGCATCGGACATGGACAGGGGTGCGGACACGGTTACTTTGCCGTTTGGCGGCTTGACGTATAGGTGCAAATTTTTAATTTTTTTCTTGCGTATTTCGACTTCTATTTCCGTATTTTCATCAGAGATTTTCATTTCGACATTCCTTTCGCTAAATTTCCAGTCGTTATCATAGGGTCGCAGGACTCCGCTTCCGACTCGGTGAGCATTAGGACGAACCTTATTAACATTGTAAACTGTTCGGGCTATAAAAACAAGTGGATGAGGGTTGCTTTTGTGTAAGGATTGAAAGGGCAGAAATCGCAAGTGAAAGCCTAACCGCTAAAACGGGTAGGCTTTTTTACTTTTTGACAGACGAAAAATAATCTGCTATAATGAAAATTAAAGAAAGGGGACAGCCATGGAAAATTGGGATGACGATTGGGAAATTAGGGAATATTTGGCAGAAGAACAGGCGAAAATCCCGCCTATAGACGAGAGCCGAGTACGAGAGATTGTGAGAGGAATGTTGGGCGACAGATTCTTGGACTTGAAGATATTGGATCTCCGCCCAGCAAGCAGAGTGAGCGTTTTTATAAAAGCAACGGAGGATTTTTATTGGTTTGAGGTTTTCGACGAAGATCCGCTATACGACTATTTGGACTCGCTGGACTACACATTCATCTCAATATACGCCGCCCGTTGGTTTACAGGAGGTATTTATGAACCAGGAACTTAATGCAAAATTAAAAAATTTTATCGATGAAAATGCGGAATTTATCGCTAAGGTGTTATACGTGAACCCCTCTTTTGACGAGGGTTTGGCGTATCTTATAGTGAAACCCGAATTTCCTGAAGAAAAGATTGAACAGCTGTCGGATTTTTATGAAGAGGACATTTATATAGACGTGTCGTCTGACCATGCGGAATCAATCGAAAACGTAGGTACTTTTGCGAGGGAAAAAAGTTTTGCATTATAAAAGTGTTCAGCGTGAATTGAGAAAGGCGAAGGATTTGCTAGAACGCTCCAAGTCTGTTAGTAATGTCAAAGATAAGGTTAGCAGGGCTTATTATGCGTGTTTTCATGTGGCTGTTTCCGCTATTTGGTTAAAAGCCGATTTTACCGAACGTGGCACGACACATGAGAATATGTTTAACCAATACAGGGCTTTGTACACGAAAACAAAAGGGACGCATATTACTAGCAAAGGCAATGTTTTTGACAACTTGAAAAAATGGAAAAAATTGAGAGAAAAGGCGGATTATGTGGTGTTCGACAAGCTATTTGACTCAAAAAATCGCAGAGATACGTCCACTATACTGAAAGATATGTATGATTTCGTTGCCATTCACATAGCCCACATAGAAAAAGCCCTACTAAATTCCCAAGAGGAGACTTGAAATGATAAAAAATAAATTATTGCTGTTTGTCATGCTGTTGGCGTTGGCAGCTTGCGGAGCGGATGAGGTGGAAGAACCGCCGATTGACGAGGAAATCCATGTGGAACAACAAACAGAATCACAAGAAGAACCACCCAATCCACCCGCCTCGCCGCCTATAATCGAATTGGCAGCCCCAACCCCCGAGGATATTTTTGGATCTGGGCGAACTCGAGCGGAATATTTGGAAGATTTGGATTTTATGTACTACATTATCGCAAATAATTTTCCGTTTATCGGCGTGATAGAGCGGCGGATTGGCGTTGATTTGCATGAGGTTTTTGCGGAGGCACGGCTGGCTTTGGAGAATGTGGACGAAATGCCGTCTGACGAGGACTTTTGGTGGTTTTTAATCGCTAACATTGCCAATCCTGTGGGCGGAATGGGACATTTTGGTTTCGTTCAGGATGGAGTGGGCGTTGTTACGCAATATGGCAATTTTGGGTATATTCTTGATACTTACGCACTTCTGCCTTGGGTGGAGACGTTTGACAATCCCGCCAGTCGAGCGTTTTACAATTTGACCGACGAGCATTTTAATTTTTCGAGCGTACTCGAAGAAGATGTGCAATGGCAGTCCCCTAACAACGTAGAAACCATGATTTTGCAGGACGGTGCTGTTGCCTATATGCGTATACACAGCTTGCGAGGCGAGTTTATGCACTATGATTCTATTACAATACATAATTTTTTCCGAGAAGTAGCGGATTATGCACATATGATAATTGACATACGTGGCAATCTAGGCGGAAATCCAAATTTTTTCCCTCAGGCTGTGATAGCTCCCAATATTTCCGAACCTATACAAGTCAATTATTACAGGCTATTTTCGACACATTCGCACAATATGGCTTTTTTGGAAGAGTGGGGTTGGGAAGAAATCCTACCGATTGACTATGACTTGCTGGAAAGGCTTGTGTACCTAAATGTAGAGGATTTGGATATATTGGACTCGTATGTGATAGGCGAAATTACAATATTTCCGACCGAGCCACAACCTATTTTTTCTGGCAAGTTTTGGTTATTGGTGGACGGTGCTACTTATTAAGCCGCTGAAATAGTCGCATTGACTGTCAAGCAATCGGGATTTGCAACCATCGTTGGCGAACCGACTGGTGGCGGGGCTTTGGGGATAGATCCCTTTATTGCGGCGATGCCTAACACAGGGATTGTGTTTGCGTATTCTTCTATGTACGGCGTGGACACGTTGGGGCGGAGTAATGAGGAGTTTGGGACTGTGCCTGATGTTTTGCTACCTATGGAATTTGGGACTATCACGGCTTTATTGGATATTATTCGGAATTGGGAATATTAAAAATGGGATTATTGCTAAGTTTAACACAACAGGAAGTGTCGCACCCGTACAGATTTTCAGGCACGGGTATTCAAGTTTACAGCTTTGAAGAGGTTTTATACCATGTGTACCATTATTGGAAACAGTCGGTGGACGATGTAACCGAGCCGTCCTTGGTGGCGTGGGTAACGGACACTTTGGGGCTTACTCGTATTGCAACAAAGATGAACGAGGTTGCCCACATCGAGCAGTTTAGCGAGCGTATGCTGGCGTTTTTGGAGATAGCACCGTATTTTAGCACAATGGAGCTTGCGGCGTTAAAGCCCGATTTAATCAAGTGGGAGCGCCGTTTGGAATGGGAGACGTACAAGGAACGGGCAGACGATTTGGTAGCACGGGGCGAGCCTGCGAAGTCCATAGCCCTGTATCGGCGGGCTTTGCGGCATAATGAGAACGTGCGATTACTTAACAATATCAGCGTGGCGTATATGCAGAGCGAGAATTATGCCGAGGCTGTGAACGCACTCGGGCGAGCCTTGGAGATAAACGACGAGGAGCAGTTGGCGTATAAATTGACATTGAATTATTGTGAGGCGTTGATTTTGGCGGGGTTATTGGAGCGAGCGGACGGCGTTCTGTCGCAGTTGGAGGCAACGGCGGGCGAAGCCGCTGATTTGCTGTATATGCGGGGCGAGCTGGCGATTCGGCAAGACGAACGGCGGGCGGCGATTAGTTTTTTCGAGCGGGCAATCGAGTTGGCAGACGAGAACAACGAGCATTACATATTTAGTTTGGCAGATATTTACGCCCGCAACAGGCAATTTGAGCGGGCTTTGGAGTTATTGGCACAGAAAGGGTCGGGCAGTGTTGCACATTTAGTAAAGGTGGCGGAATTGCATAGTTTAGCGGCGAACGTCCCTGCGGCGATTAGGACAATGGAAGAGGCAATCGAGCAGAAGCCACGAGAGGTGGAGTTGTGGATAAAACTTGCCCGCTATCATCGCATGAATTACAATTTGGAGCAGGCGGAGTCGGCAATAGCACGGGCGTTGGAGTTGGATAATGCGAATGATCGAGCCAAGCTCGAACAGGCACGGGTGCAGAAGGGGCTTGGGCGTATTCGGGCTTATCAGGGTTTGTTGCGCGGGGTGCTTGCGGGGGTTAAAGGGCGGTATCGAGGGGCGTATAGTTAGGGGATTTGCGGGATTGTAAACTCTAGCTTCCGAAGAAGTTACGAAAATTTTTCAAAAAAAGTTGACGAATGGGAAATTGTGTTGTATGATAGTAAAAGATGTTGGAAATTCCTTGAAAGGGGGTTGACAAAATTGGTTGGCCGTGTTATAATTAGCAGAGCAGAGCAGAGCAGAGCAGAGCAGAGCAGAGCAGAGCAGAGCAGAGCAGAGCAGAGCAGAGCAGAGCA
>WRKH01000129.1 GCA_009778175.1 Turicibacter sp. | reverse complement strand
TCCTGTCCTGTCCTGTCCTGTCCTGTCCTGTCCTGTCCTGTCCTGTCCTGTCCTGTCCTGTCCTGTCCTGTCCTACTCATTTTGCGCAAGGCACAAATTAGCACATTTGTCAACCCCTTTCCAAATTTATTTTTGCTATTTTGCGACATTTTTCGTCAAATTGCCGCTTGGAAATTCACTACCATTACATTATACAATGTTAATTTTGGTTTGTCAAATTTTTTTAATTCGCCCAATTTTACTGGACTAATCGCCTTTTTTGCCCTGTGCCAATAATTCGGCTACAAGTTTTGCTTGCTCGGCAAAAGCAGCTTGCATTTCTGCAATGGATTTTCCTATCCGCAAACGGCTCTTATTGTGCAATTTCGCCAAATTTCGCTTTGTATTCTTCTATTGTTTTAGCCATATTTAACATAGCGAAGTCTTTTTCCGCAATTATTTTCTCCTGTTTCGCTAGTGCTTTCTCCTGCTTCGCCAGTGCTTTCGCCTGCTCCGCAATCTGCTTATTTTTCCTGTCCACAAGCAAAAAATACTGCTCAATTTCCTGCTGTCGCTTTTCATACGCCTCACGAGCGTACCTGTCCATGCTCAATTTTTCCAATGTCGCAATTGCCATAGCTATATCCTCCTCTTGTCCACAAATCCCCTTTATCATGGCTTTGTCGGCGATGTCCTTTTCCGTCAAAACGGCAAGCCATTTTTCCAATTTGCTCATGTTTGCCTTGTTAACCGCATTTATAAAGGCTTTCATGTTGATGTAGTGCAACTCCAATGCGTCAGTAAAAATTTCCCTGCTCTCAATATCCGCTATTTTACAGCATTTGTGGATTTTGTTCGGCTCGCTCGCATCCACCGCTTTTGCCATGAACGAAACGCAAATTACAGGGGCTTGCTTGGAATAATCTTCCCCCTTTTTCACGCCGCCGTTGTAAATACGTGCCCACGAGTGTATAGTCTTGTATTTCAGCTCTTCCGTGTCGTAAAGGTGCATTTCTATCAGCACTTCCGAGCCATCGTCTAAAACCGCTCGCACGTCCAAAATGGACAGTTTATCCTCTTCGGACTGCCTTTCAAGCTGTGGAGAAAGGATTGCAAGCGATTTTACCGTCCGTGCAATGCCCGCACTTGCGAATATTGCGTTTAAGAGCGATATGAGCAAAAATGTTTCGCCCGTCGCAAACAACAGCTTAAAGGCGTAATCCACACGCAAATCCATAAGCTGCGAAAAATCCAATTTATCCAACCATTCCCTATCTTTTAGCATTTTGACCTCCCTTGTTGCAGTTGATAAATTCATTGTAACAGGTCGTTTGCAAAATGTCAAATTTTTTTGCAAATTTTTTTCTGTGCCTGTTTCGATTGACTTCCCCTACTCCCGCCACGCAAACAGAATATTTTCTATATTTTCATTGGAAATTTCATGTGGAAAAATTCTCTCAGTACCTTGCGGCACGATTTCCGACATTATTATGGAAAATTTATTTTCCGATATTTCAACGCCATTTAATCGCCAAATTAGCTCGTCTTGATACATGAACGGACGTTCCAAAATCGTTTGCGTAACCAGTTCGCCGTCCTGCAAAGCCAATATTGCCGTCCTACCGTAGGTTTGCGTTATTATGCCATGCAGGTTATTTTCTGAGATTGGGAAAATTTCCAAATATGCGAAGAAATCGCCCTCAATCGGCGTTATTTCGCCATTCACAAAACTGTATATACTTTCCGACCAAATCCCTGTTGCAACGTACACGATAAACAACTCGGGAACGCCGCCTAAATCAAGATTGTGCAGGAAAAATGACCACGAAATCTCCTCGGCTGGCGTTGGCACGTTGGCTTGATAGTGGCGTAAAATATCCGCATAAGCCAACTGCCACGCTTGCGGCTGTGTAAAATTCTCAAATTCTCCCATTTCTAAAAAATTCTGATTAAAAATTTCCGAAAAATATTCCGTCAACTCCGTGTGCAGGGCGGAAATTGGGCGGATTGAGGTTGTCGGCACGGTTGGATCAAGCGGCGAAACAGGTGTAAGAAATCCGCCGGTTCTCATAAAAAAATTTTCCCAAAATTCGCCCCATTCCCACATAACGGCAGCGTGTTCTTCGGGATTATCTTCTAGAGATATTGTAAACGGCGATAATATGATATTCTCAAAAATTACCTCGTTTTCCTGGAAAAATGCCTGCTGTACCACGTCCCAACCAATGTTATGATTCCCGTGAAAAAGGAAAATTTGCCCCTCGGAATCTCGGAAAATTTCAAGCCAGCTGTTCCAACCGCTTATTCGAGCGATGTTCTGATATTCGCCATTTATATAGCTGTACAAGAAGAAACCGCCAATTATTCCCCCGTTTCCGAGCGTATCATCATAGCTTACTAAAATGTCGGGAATACCGTTGCCGTTGAAGTCATATAGGAAAAAATGACTGGGATAACTGGGGCGTTCTTCCGTTATATTTATAGACGGCGTTACCGCCAACATCTCATCCGTCCAGTCTTGCCGATCGACAAATAGCGTTGGGCGGCGGTGCAAAAACTCGGAAACTGCAAAACGACCCTCTTCGCTTATTGCGGGTTCATACGTGTTTATGCGATTTTGTGTGCCGTCCGCCACTTCGACTTGCCATTCCACAGAAAACCCGAAAAATCTTGAGAAACTTTCCAAATCAAACGCCAAGCCGTGCGGAGTTTCTAAAAATCCGATTTCCGAAGTTGAAAAATCCATAGTTCCTACTTGAAATTCCCACCGAAATTCCAAGAAAACTCTTCCCACAAAAGGCTCGTTTTCGCTAGGTGCGATTGCTCTGATTGTGTCGATGTCCGCCGTGAAATTTCGCCCTCTGTATATGCGAAACTCTGCAAATTCAGCGTTGGCGGAAATGTCAAATTGGGCTTGCGTTCCGTCAAGCATTTTGGCTATATCGTGTAGCAAAAAGTGGGGTGTTTGGTTGTGCGACAAAAAAGCGGTTAATTCAAATTCCGCCGTGCCGTTGACCGTGAACGGGACTTGTATTGTGGCGATTGGTGTTGCGAGTGCCTCGATTGGGCGGGTTGACTCGACCTGCTCGGCTCGCCCGCCCGCTGTAATTGGCTCTGTGGCGGGGTTTTCTGCGGTTTCCGAATTTTCCCGCTCTTCCAAAACCTCTGGATTTTCCACTTCCACAGGCGGTTCTCTGTCGGCGGTACAAGCTGTAAAGCCCACAAACACCGCAAATATTGCTAATCTTACAAAATTTTTCATAATTTCCTCCCTGGTTTACACCTGATATAATCACTTTTTAAGCGTTGCGGACGGCTGACGGCAGGACTTGGCGAAAGGCAAAATGTGGCGTAGCGATCGTCCGTTATGATAATATTGTAATCTCGGGGGCGGCGGCAGTCAAGCACTAAAAGCGGTCATTTTCAAAATTGACTGGAACGGTTTCGCAACTTTTTGTTGCGAATGGCTTGGTTGTGGGGTTTGATGGCGGATTCTATCTCTCTAGGTTTTTTGCAAATGCATTTTTTCAACTGCCACCTCACCCAATCTGCTCAAATCCGCTTAACAAAGCCCTCTTCTCCCCATTTTACAAATCCGTTATCCAGCAACACCTTAACGGACGGATAATTTTCTTCGTTTGCATCAGCCAACATCTCTCTGCCGCCGATTTCTACGATTTTCTCTTCCAATTTTTGTATGATTATCTTGCCCAGCCCTTTTTGCAAAAACCGCTTTTCGCCGATAAAATAGGCAATTTCATAGGCAAAATTCCTGCCAACCTCAATCCCCAAATCCTCCTCATAATAATCCCCAATATCCATGTAAAAGCAGTAGCCGATTTTTTCGCCGCCGCAACAGACGATAAAATGAGCTTGCTTGTCATCTGTGCCGTTAGCTTTCGCCCCCGCAATCCAGTCTGCTCGCTCTTCTTCGCCCGTTTCGCAAAACCATTTGTAAATATAATCTGTGTTTAGCCATGCCGTAAAAAGCGGCATATCTTCGGCGGTTAGCGGTTGTAATGTGATTTCCATAATTCCTCCTTGGAGCGTACGCTCCTCACTCGTTTGCAACATCATTATTATACCACACTTCCTTCCGCCACGCAATGCAACGAGAAAATTTCCGAAAAATGCAAGCAAAAACCGCCCAAAACAGGGCGGTTTTGCCAATTTTAGTATTTGAAAAATCTAAAAAATTCCAAAATTGAGGGCGTGTAGCTAAAACGCAAATCCGAACAAACTAGCAGAAACCACGCCTAAGGCAATGCCAATCCCCGCCAAAATTGCCAAATGTGCAGGATACGCCACATAAAACAGCCATTTTGACCGTTTTCCTCGCTCGTCGTTAAAATTCCTAATTAGAACAGCACCCAACAACGCACCCAAGCCAAAAGTCGGTACTGCAAGTATCAAATACTCCGACATAGCACCAGCAGTGGCGGCAAATTCTTGCAAAGCGGCGTAATCGCCCGCCGCATACATTGCCCAAGCAGGTGCGGCAATCATTGCACCCGACAATATGAAAAACAGCCCCATTACAACGCCAGGTACGGTGCGGCGGCGGCTTTCCGTCTTTATCGAGTGGTACAACAGCGGCACCAACACACTGACTATAAATAAATCCATAATGAGCGACAATATACACGCCACCACAAACAATAGCCAAAATAGCACTCGGCTTTTCACGTTATCGTACAAAAACAGCACCACCAACGCCAGTGCAATGGCAAACATAATGTTAAAAAACGGCAATGGCAATATCGCTGTATCGCCCAAAATCATTGGGTGGAACGCCTGAGCAACCACCCCGAAAATCAGCAATCGCCCGATATATTTCTTCAAATCCGAGGTGTGCCGATAGCCCTCCACAATGAAAAATGCCATAATGGAATAGGTCAGCCCGCCCACCGCATACAGCGGCAAAATCACGCCCAACGGTAAAATCTCTGCCCAACCGATTGCGATGTGGTTCAAAACCATTGCAACCACCGCAATCAATTTCAAAACATACGCATCATACGCTAAAAATTTCATAGAAAATCCTCCATAGTTGGGGACGGTCTCGCCGTCCCGTTATTTTTTCAAACGGTTAAAAATACCTGTGATAGGCGGAGGGCGGGGGTTTTGGGAAGTGGAAATTACTCCTCGAGATGTTAATTGCATAAATTTTTACTCCTGCGTTAATTTTGTGTGCCGTTGCTGTCATTTTCGTCAGTTTGCGGAGAGATAGCCTCTGCGAAAAGCTGAAAATACGGCGTTGGCACAAATTCTTTTTCCTCACGCACTCTAAAATCCCTAGTTCGCCTTACCAAAGTGCTGATAAACTCAACGATTGTAAGGCCAAATTCTTCCGCAAATTGCTGTAATTCGCTGGTGGTCTCCTGCTCCAATTCAAATGTTACCGTTGCCATAAAAATCCCCCTTTCAAAGCTGCCATTTTTCGGGCTCACTAAACCCTAATTACATACTACCAAAAACGCCCGAGCTTGTCAACAAAAATTTTCAATAATTTCTTGAAAAACGCAAAAATGCGGCTTGCAATTTTCGCAAGCCGCATTTTTAATTCCCCCTATTCCCGTATAAATTGCATAACGGGAAACCTTGGGGCGTTCAACGACAACGTATTCTGCGTGCGGCTAAAATTCAGCACATCTATCTCGCCGTCGGCAAAAACTAACTCAATTTGCGTATCGGTATACGAGAAAACCCCCTCGGAGATCGTTCGATTTATATCGCCCTGCACCGTGCCACGTTGCCCCATTATCAACTGCA
>WRKH01000128.1 GCA_009778175.1 Turicibacter sp. | reverse complement strand
GGTCTGGGGGCGCGCCCCCAGCGGGGTCAAGGGGCAGAGCCCCTTGCGGGTCTGGGCAGAGCCCAGCGGGGTGTGGGGCAGAGCCCCACGGTTTTGAAAAGGAGAATGTTGTGATGATAAAAAAAGAGAATTTGAGTGATTTGAATGTTCAAGCGGTTAATGCGATACGAACATTGAGTGCGGATATGGTGCAGAAAGCTAATAGTGGGCACCCTGGAACACCGCTCGGTGCGGCAGCGGCTACTTATGCGATTTGGGCGGGAGCTATGAAGCATAATCCGCTAAATCCTCGTTGGTTCGATAGAGACCGCTTTGTCCTGTCGGCAGGTCATGCCTCGGCTTTGATTTATTCCATTTTGCACCTTTTTGGATATGGCTTGAAAATCGAAGACTTGAAACAGTTTCGCCAAAAAGGTAGCCTAACGCCTGGACACCCTGAATATGAGCATACCACGGGCGTTGAGATAACAACGGGCCCCTTGGGGCAAGGGATTGCAAATGCAGTCGGCTTTGCCTGGGCGGAAAAAATTTTGGAGGCGAAATTCAATAAGCCAGAATTTGACATAGTTAATCACTATACCTATGCCCTTTGCGGCGATGGCTGCCTTATGGAGGGCATTTCGGCAGAGGCGATTTCCCTTGCAGGTACGCTAAAACTCGGTAAACTCATTTTGCTATACGACAGCAATAAGATAACCATAGAGGGTTCTACCGATTTGGCGTTTACGGAAAATGTGGTGGAACGGTTTAAGGCTTGCGATTGGCATACGCAAATAGTAGCGGACGGCAATGATATAGCGGCGATTTTGAGTGCCGTGGAAATTGCAAAAACTACCGATAAACCCTCTTTGATACAGATAAATACAAAAATCGGCTTTGGCGCACCGAATAAAGAAGGCAAACCGTCCGCACATGGCGAACCCTTGGGCGAGGACGAGATTGAGCTGATGAAAGAGGCTTTTGGCTTCCCGCCGCAGGAACATTTTTTCGTGCCGAAAGAGGTACAGGCGCATTTTGCCGAACTGGTCAAAACTAGCAAGGTGCAAATAAATGAATGGCAGCTACTGCTTTCGCATTACCAAGAAAAATACCATGACGAATACGAAGAGTTTATGGCGTGGCAGAGCGAGATTCCAAGCACGGATTTTGCCACATTGGTTGCGGACGATTCCTACTGGGATTACAAGGAAACAACGGCTACACGCCTCTCTTCCGAGTTGATTTTGAACAAAATTAGCCCGACCGTACCTAATTTGTTGGGCGGCTCGGCGGACTTAGCTCCGTCCACAAAGGCGGTTATGAAGGACAAAGAATATTATACCAACGATAATCCCACGGGCTTGAATTTGCGTTTTGGCGTACGTGAACACGCAATGGCAGCGATTGCGAATGGAATGATGGTGCATGGCGGCTTGCGGCCTTATGTGGCTGGGTTTTTCGTGTTCAGTGATTACATGAAACCAGCGATGCGTTTATCCGCCCTTATGAAGTTGCCCGTCATCTACATAATGACACATGATAGCATAGGCGTAGGCGAAGACGGCCCAACCCATCAACCTGTTGAGCATTTAGCGGCATTGCGGAGCATCCCGAATTTTACGGTAATCCGCCCCTGCGACACACAGGAGACGGCGGCGGCGTGGGCTATGGCAATTACACGTACAACTTCCCCAACTGCACTCATACTCACTAGGCAGAATTTGCCGATTCTACCAGGTAGCGGCAAGGCATCGTTTAAGGGCGGCTATATACTATACGACGATATAAACCCCAATACAGGCTTGCCCGACGTGGCTTTGATTGCATCAGGCTCGGAGGTTCATCTGATGGTGGAGGCTCAAAAAGTTTTGAGGACAGAGGGTTTCCACGCCAGGGTCGTGAGTATGCCGTCTTTCGAGATTTTTGAAGAACAACCAGCGGATTACAAGGATTTTGTGCTACCGCCGATTTTACGTGCAAGGCTGGCTGCCGAGGCGGGTTCGAGTTTCGGTTGGCACAAATACATAGGCCTTGACGGCGATATTATCTCGATAGACAGTTTCGGCGAATCTGCCCCTGCTAACTTGATTTTCGAAGAACATGGTTTTACCGTCGAAAATGTGGTGGATAGGGCGAAAAAACTTATCGAGAAAACGAAATAAACCAGCCATTTGTAGGGGTTGAAGCCTTTCAGCCCCTACTTGATTTTATGGGCAAAAGCAAAATTTTTTGACATTTTTTCGTTATTTTGCTACAATGGATTGCAAAGGAGGAATTGTTGTATGAACATAAATATGCCGCCGCCACCGCAACAGGATGCCACAGCACCTAGCTCGATGATACCCGCCGAAAGCACACATCCAAATAATCGGCTCGAACGCTCGCAGCCAGGCGGAAACATTGAAGATAGCCGTTGTCAAACCTGCCTTAACCGCAGATATGTAGACCAATCGGACGATTCGGGGGTATCTTTTCAAACGCCTACACGGATTAAAGGCGATGTAGCCGCCACCGTGTACGCACACGAAATGGAACATGCCACCCGAGAGGCGAGTAGAGCCAAACAAGAAGATAGGCGGGTTATCTTAAATTCTATAAGTTTGAGTACCGCTGTATGCCCTGAATGTGGCACGGAATACATATCGGGCGGCGAGACACGCACGATGACGGTAGCTAACAATTCCGAAAGCACTCCTCAAGAGGAACATGAAGAGGCAGTAAGGCAGAGTTTTGATTTTGTAGTTTGAATTTTTTAGACAGGAGTCTGTTGTTATGCGAAAATTTTTAGGATTCATAATGGTTTTGGTGCTTTTGACAGGGGCGAGTTCTGCTCTTAGTCTAATGGCTACGCCGCCTCGCTTTTCTGATTTACCAGATGTGCCAGGGATGTTTCGGCCGCCGCCAATAACCACGCCGCCGCCGATATTTGAAGTAACCCCCATTATCCCCGTTCCTACGCCGATTCCTACGCCGACACCCATTCCAATGCCGCAACCGCTACCTCCACCAATACAAACACCACCGCCGCTCCCTATGCCAACGCCCATTCCTACACCAATTCCAACACCGATGCCGACACCCATTCCCACGCCAATCCCAACACCGATTCCAACACCAACTCCCTTGCCTACACCTGTTCAAATTATAGATATTGTGGGGCATTGGGCGGAACAGGCGGTATTATATGCAATGGAGCGAGGTATAACAACGACCCCTGAGAGCGGATTAATAGAGCCTGATAGAGCGATTACAAGGGGCGAGTTTGCTTCGTATTTTGAGCGTTGGATTATGGCGAATTATGCAAGACTTATGGCTTTCGGTTTTACCGTTGACGGGGTTGGCTTACCTTTGACAGGTGTACCTCTTGATCACAGGCATAGGGGTAGCTTAGAAAGTCTAGCTAATATGGGCATAGTCGGCGGCGAAACGCCATTTATGCCCGATGAAACTGTGCAGAGACAGGAAGTGGCAAGGATTTTGCTGAACGTACTGTTGCGGTTGCCTAACAGCTCATTTAATACAGCGTATTTTAGTGCGTTGGACGTTGATGCTGTACTAGCACGCTATCAAGATTACAATACAATAGCATCATGGGCACGCGAGGCTATTGCCATAATGGCGGACAGGGCAATAATAAGTGCAGCAGACACTAATTTCAGACCATTAGACGACATAACTCGAGCTGAAATTTTTACCATGCTTCGTAATTTGGGCAGCACATTGTAATCGGTGAACCAAAAAGGGTAGTCCATGCGGACTACCCTTTTTGATGTTTCAAGTCTTTATTCAATGCCCAATAATTCGCTATATCTCGCTATTTCTTCTTCGACAGTAAGAATAGGATTCCAAACTACTTCGCCCGTCTCTAAATTCATAAAACTGATGCCAACGCCGCTGTTATCGTAAACGCCAGCATAATCGGGATCTATTTCCGTTGGAATTATCGGATTATGCCCGTTAGCATTTATAGTCAATGGAGTGTCAAATGCCACAAAACCACCAAATTCTGCCCCCCACGTAAGCGAAGTTTCGGAAAAATATGGCTCGCTTATACGTTCCAATACCACAAAACGACTGTCATACATTCCGAACACTTCAAAAATATGGCTATCAGGCACTAAGTCGGCACTTTTCCAGCCGATGTGAAAAGTCTGTATAGACATCTCATCAAGGATTGTAGGCGCTGCCTCTCCACGTTCAAAAGTTATCCAACTCGAAAATGTCCTTAAATCCACCGTTTCCACTACACCCGTGAAAATGCCACCCCACAAGCCCGTTTCTTCGTCCAATCGAGGCGATGAAAATAGCGATAATTCGCCTTGATAGGTAAATCCGTCCTCCGCCGCAATCGTTACGAAAAATTCAGACGGCACTTCCGATAAATCATCCCATCTGAAAATCAGACGCACGACCTCCGCAGCCAAATCAGGAACGCTATCTGCTACATCAAAACTGGGTAGCACAATCTCCGCTGTTTCGTTGGGGGTTACAGTCAAGTCTGCACCATTTTCAACTTGTATTCTAGTTATCATTTGCGTATCAGGCACTTCTGAATCGGAGACGATTTCAGCTAATATTTCGCCGTTTTCATCAATTATTCTAAACACGACAAAATCTTCAAAATCCTCCAACGGTGTGGAAACTTCACTTGTCTCGCTCGTCGATACAGAATCCAGCAATTCGCTATATCTCGCTATTTCTTCGTCTGAAAAATTCGGATTCCACGTGATTTCGCCCGTATCAAGGTCGCTTATGTTAATCATAATTAACGAATTTTCGTCAGCGCCCGCAAATTCGGCAGGTATGGCGTATGGCGACATCAACGTATGCTCCGTTGCACTCACCAAAATTGGGGTGTCGAAGGTAACAAAACCCTCAAACGGAGCGCCCCAAGTTCTGCCCCATGCCTCTATAACGGGTTCTCCCGCACGGCTAAGTGTGAATATATGGTTGCCGTCAAGTGCAAGAATTTCAAATTTGTGGCTGTCGGGTACAAATTCCTCGCTATTCCAACCGCTGAAAAATGACCCAAAAAGTGTTCCAAAATCCATTGCAGCAACGTTTATTGTGGCGGGCAGGTCGTTTTCAAACAGGATAACTCCGTCCACCGTGTCCAAATCCAGCTCGGCAATGGGCAAAAATCCCTCGAAAACAGCCCCCCACAAATCCGTTTCGGCATCCAACATGGGTTGCGACATCAAATTCGCATAACCTTGGTAGACAAGCCCGCTATTTTCCACGAAAGTGATGAAAAGGGATTCTGCCACAGGTATAGCGTACAGTTCATCCCACAAGGCAATGAAATGGCGAAAATCGGCGGCTTCTATTTCTGGAAAGATAAAATCGTCTGGAAGTTCATCGATAAGTACGAAGTGATCGCCTCTGTCTTCAAGTATTGCCCCAATGCTCGGTACAGCAAAAACAACCGAGTCTTCTACCTCTTGTGATAAGGTTGGGTTTGTGCTAAAATAGACCATTTCATCTGATTCAGCCGCCGTAGCCGCCGATACAAAAACAGCCCCCATAACCAAAACCAACGCCATCACCAATACTGCTTTTAACTTCATAATTTTCTCCTCCTTTTTGAAGAAATTTTTTGCGAGAATAAGGGCGACCGTGGGTCGCCCGTGTTTGCGGTCGCCCGTGTTTGCGGTCGCCCGTGTTTGCGGTCGCCCGTGTTTGCGGTCGCCCGTGTTTGCGGTCGCCCGTGTTTGCG
>WRKH01000127.1 GCA_009778175.1 Turicibacter sp. | reverse complement strand
GCCGTTGGCAATAGATGTTTGGAATATGTCCAATGCGGACAGGCATATTCAGCTGGTTTCAAAATTGGAATTTATGCTAAGGTTGAATTATGTAGAGCATAATCCCAAATTCAAGATGTTCAGCGAGCAGATGAATTTGGTTTATTTTGCTGGTTTGCAGGGGCGGAAGCTAGTAGATTTGGAGACCTTAGAACACAAAGAAGAGGAATTTTTGACTAAAACTATCAACGGCTTGGATTGTGTCCTGCCCGATATTATGCTTTTCCACGAAAATCGTTACATCATGAATAAAAACGAGACTCGAGTTGCGGGCTGCCCCGATTTAATAGTGGAAGTTTGGTCGCAGGGCAATACGTACGAACATCGAGACATTAAGCGAATGTTATACTCTTCATCTGAAAAGGTCGAATTTTGGCAAATATATCAGGATAGCAATGATGTTAATTGTTCAATCGGAACGGAACGGCTGCCTGATCAGAATTTGCGTGAACCGCTGCGGACACGGAGTGGGTTGGTGGTGGATTTGACGAGCATGGCGTTGGCGGAAAGCAAGAGGTAAATAAAATCCACACCGTCTACGGCAACAATTTTTTATAAAAATTGCATTTAAAAAATTTGCAGTGTATAATAATAGTTAAGTTGCGATTGTTTGGCGTTTCAAATTTTACCCGCTTCGCAAAATAGCGGGAGTGGGGGCAGTACCCCACCATGGTTTTAATTTTTAAGGTAAGGAGTAAACATGAAACTAGGCATTGACAT
Organism: Turicibacter sp.; assembly: GCA_009778175.1. Classification (GTDB taxonomy): domain Bacteria; phylum Bacillota; class Clostridia; order Lachnospirales; family WQUN01; genus WRKH01. The sequence goes on along the minus strand of WRKH01000127.1, from coordinate 4,931 downwards.
AGGCTCGACAACGGTAAAATTGGTCGTTGTTGACCAAAATTATAAAATACTTTTCGGGGAATATCGGCGGCATTTTTCCAATATACAGGAAACGCTGCTCGAAATGGCGGCGGAGGCACGTGAGCGGCTGGGCAATATCGCCGTAAACGCCATGATTACAGGCTCGGGCGGGCTGTCGCTGGCGGACTGGGTCGGCGTGGATTTCGTGCAGGAAGTCGTGGCGGTATCGACGGCGATAACGGAACTCGCATCGGAAACCGATGTCGCAATCGAAATCGGCGGCGAGGACGCAAAAATCATATATTTAACGGGCGGGCTGGAGCAGCGCATGAACGGCATCTGTGCGGGTGGCACGGGTTCTTTTATCGACCAAATGGCGAGCCTGCTACAAACGGACGCACACGGGCTGAACGAACTCGCCAAGGATTACAAGGTCATCTACCCGATAGCCGCCCGTTGCGGTGTTTTCGCCAAAAGCGACCTGCAACCGCTCATCAACGAAGGCACGTCTAAGCCCGATTTGGCGGTCTCGATTTTCCAGGCGATTGTCAACCAGACGATTAGCGGGCTGGCTTGCGGCAAGCCGATTCGGGGCAAAGTGGCGTTCCTGGGCGGGCCGCTGTATTACACGTCCGAGTTGCGGCGGCGTTTTGTCGAGGTTTTGAAACCCGAAAAGGTTATTTTGCCCGAAAATGCTCATCTTTTTGCGGCACTCGGCTCGGCAATTTCTGCGAAAACGGACAAAGAAATCCATTTGGACGACCTAATCACAAATCTCGGCAAAGAGAAACGTGTGCAAATGGAAATAAATCGCCTAGCACCGCTTTTCTCGGAAAAATCGGAATACGAAAATTTCAGAGAAAGACACAGCCGTCAAGCCGTGAAGAAAAGCCCCTTGGAAAGCTATACGGGCGGCGTTTTCATGGGAATTGACGCAGGTTCGACCACCACGAAATTAGCTCTAATCGGCGAAAATGGCGAATTATTACATTCATATTACACGAGCAACGAGGGCAGTCCGCTAACCATGGCGAAAAAGGCGGTTTTGGAGGTTTACGAAAAATTGCCAGCGGGTGCGGAAATTCGGCGGGCTTGCGTAACGGGCTACGGCGAGGGCTTGATACAGGCGGCTTTGCAGGTGGACGACGGCGAAATCGAAACGATGGCACATTACAAGGCGGCGGCATTTTTCGCCCCAGAAGTGGATTTTATCCTCGACATCGGCGGGCAGGACATGAAGTGCATGAGAATAGAGGACGGAGTAATCTCGTCCGTTCTGCTGAATGAGGCTTGTTCAGCGGGTTGTGGGTCGTTTATCGAGACTTTCGCCAGTTCGCTGAACCAAGAAATTCCGACATTTGCCAAGAATGCGTTGTTTGCCGAGAATCCCGTAGATTTAGGCTCACGGTGTACGGTTTTTATGAATTCTCGTGTAAAACAGGCACAAAAAGAGGGCGCGGCGGTGGCGGATATTTCGGCGGGGCTGGCGTATTCCGTTATTAAAAATGCTTTGCAAAAGGTCATAAAAATCACGAATCCCGAGCAGATGGGCAAGAGCATTGTCGTGCAGGGCGGGACTTTCTATAATGAGGCGGTGTTGCGTGCGTTCGAGTTGATAAGCGAACGGGAGGCTGTCCGCCCCGATATTTCGGGCATTATGGGGGCTTTTGGTGCGGCTCTTATCGCCAAGGAAAAATTCTCCGAGGTTTCCGAGAAAAACACCGAAATCAAGACAAGTTTGTTGAGCAAAGAGGAGTTGCTTGCACAGGTGGTAAAATCAAGCCACGGACGTTGTAAACTGTGCAATAATAACTGTTTGCTCACTATAAATACATTTAAAAATAGCAAGAACGGCGGCTCGTCCCAAGTCAAATTTGTGTCGGGCAACCGTTGCGAAAGGGGAGCGGCGAGGGAACTTGGCAAAAACAAAGTCAAAACCGCACCGAACCTCTTTTCCGAGAAATATGAATTATTATTTGGTTATCAATCTTTGGAGAACGCCCCGCGCGGTGTTGTGGGGATTCCCAGAGTTTTGAATATGTACGAAAATTACCCGTTGTGGCACACGTTTTTCACGAAACTGGGCTTTACGGTCGTCCTTTCGCCACATTCCACCAAAAGCCTTTACGAAAAAGGGATTGACAGTATTCCGAGCGAGTCCGAGTGCTACCCAGCAAAACTCGTGCATGGGCATATTGAAGAGCTGATTTCTGCGGGTGTGAAATATATTTTTTACCCCAGTATAACGCATGAAATCAAGGAAATCGAGGAGGCGAATAACTGCTTTAATTGCCCGATTGTAACGTCATATTCCGAGAATATCAAGAACAATGTCGAGAATTTGGCGGCGGTGCGGTTTCACAACCCGTTCCTAAGTTTTAACAATTATAAGGCGTTGCTTGCCCGTATGGTCGAGGAATTTCCCGAAATTCGGGCGGACGAGGTCAAGGCAGCGTTTGCGGCGGGCTGGGCGGAATTGGCAAATTTCAAGCAAAAAATGCGGGATTTGGGTAAAAAAACTCTGAAATTTGTCGAGGAAAACGCCTTAAAAGGCATTGTCCTAGCGGGTCGCCCGTACCATATCGATCCCGAGATACATCACGGAATCCCCGATATGGTGGCATCTTACGGGGTTGCCGTCTTCACGGAGGACAGCGTGGCGGATTTGGGATTCGACAAAATCCCACGCCCGCTCATGGTGCGAGACCAGTGGATGTACCATTCTCGGCTGTATGCGGCGGCGGCGTTCGTCTGCACGCAAGCCAATCTCGAACTCGTGCAGTTGACCTCGTTCGGGTGCGGGTTGGATGCCGTTGTGGCGGATGAAGTACAGGAAATCCTGCATGATTCGGGGAAAATATACACCTTGATAAAGATAGACGAGGTAAATAATCTCGGATCGGCACGGATTCGCATACGGTCGCTGTTTGCGGCGATGTCGGCACAGTTGGGCGTTTCTCGGAAACCGCTCCAACGCCCCGTGCGGGTCGTTTTCACAAAGGAAATGCGGAAAAACCACACGATTCTCTGCCCTCAAATGTCGCCGATTCACTTCGAGTTGCTCAAAGACGCATTCGCCGCACATGACTACAATATCGACATTATGCCCGCAATCGACCGCACGTCCATTGATACGGGGCTGAAATACGTGAATAACGATGCGTGTTATCCCGCTCTAATCGTGGTCGGGCAGGTCTTAAATGCGATAAATTCGGGCAAATATGACCCCGACAATGTCTCCGTGCTGATGAGCCAAACGGGCGGCGGCTGTCGAGCGACCAATTACATCACATTCATTCGCAAAGCCTTGATAAAGGCGGGTTTGTCGCAGATTCCCGTGGTGGCGTTGTCGGCGCAGGGGTTCGAGAAAAATCCAGGGCTGTCTTTCACGCCGTCCTTGATAAATAGGGCGATGCAAGCCCTTGTCTTAGGCGATTTGCTGATGCGGGTCTTGTATCGGGTTCGCCCGTATGAGGCGGTGGCGGGTTCGGCGAACGCCCTATATGAGCGTTGGAACGCCATTTGCCAGCAGGATTTACATTATAATCGTGGCAAGAATTTCCGAAAAAATTGTTACGATATTGTCCGAGATTTTGAGGAGTTGCCGCTGACTTCCGAGAAAAAGCCGAAAGTGGGCGTTGTGGGCGAGATTTTGGTCAAATTCCACCCGACAGCGAACAACGACATCGTGAACCTGCTCGAGGCGGAGGGTGCGGAGGCTGTTGTCCCCGATTTGACGGATTTTCTGCTATATTCGGCTTACGGCTCGAATTTTGCCCACAGATATTTGGGCGGGAAATATCGGACGAAATGGGTCGCAAACCGCACTATCAGCTTGATTGAGTGGTATCGGCGGCATATGCGGCGGGCGTTAGCGGGGAGCAGTCGATTCACGCCGCCCGTGTCGATTCACGAGTTGGGCGACATGGCAAAGCCCGTGGTTTCGCTTGGAAATCAGACGGGCGAGGGTTGGTTTTTGACAGCTGAAATGGTCGAGTTAATCCATTCTGGCACGTACAACATCGTCTGCACACAGCCGTTTGCGTGTCTGCCGAACCACGTAACGGGCAAGGGAATTATCAAAGCGTTGCGGTCGAAATACCCCTTGTCGAACATTGTCGCCGTGGATTACGATCCAGGTGCGAGCGAGGTAAATCAGCTGAATCGCATTAAATTGATGTTGAGTGCGGCGGTGCGGAATATGGGGTTGGTGGAAAATTTACCAATTTCAAATTAGGAGGTTGCACGAAAAATCAATCTGTGTTATAATGAAATGGTTGGCAAGAATCGATGAGAATTGGCGAGCTTGACGAGTGAACGAGTGAAAAGTTGACGGGCATCTGATGCTAGCGAAAGAAGGAGAGTGCAATGATTTTTTGTTATACGACCACGCAAAAAACGGTGATTTACGCCGAAACACTAAGGGAAATTTTGGGGCGGGAGGTTTATATGCTAAAAACCGCAATAGACTCCTCCTCGAAGGTTACTTTGGCAATAACGGCATTATTTAGGCAAGCTGTGCCTATAACGAATATGCCAAGTGCAGACTCCTTTGCGGAAGACGACGTATATATCTGTACCCCTACATGGGTGGGTCGTCCCGCCTCGCCAATTCAATACTTTTTAGACAATGCCCCCCTTAAGGGAAAAACGGTGCATCTGCTAGTTACCGCTGGCAGCGGGAGCGATAATACAAGGGAACGAGCGGAAGAGATGCTAAAATCCGCCGAATGTATCCCAGGCAAAGTCCATGTCTTTGCCAGCGGCTTTGGAACACAAGATCAAGACACCATCAAAGCCCACGTAAAAGCCCTAATGTTCGACGATGAAAGCCTACTAAACTAACCCAAAACAAAAAACACCCAAAAACAAATTTTAAAGTTTGTCCACTTTTCAAAGTGGCGGGGGGCTGGGGGCTGGCTCCCAGCGGG
>WRKH01000126.1 GCA_009778175.1 Turicibacter sp. | reverse complement strand
CCCAGCGGGGTGTGGGGCAGAGCCCCACGGTTTTCAGTTTTTGTTGATCTGTAGTATGCGGTATTGGAGAGTGCCGTCGGGAGCTTCTACGTAAATTGTGTCGTTTTGAGCGTGGCCTAGTAAAGCCTGACCTAGAGGGGATTCGTTGGAAATGCGACCCTCCATCGGGTTTGCCTCCGTTGAGCCGACTATTAAATATTGTACCTCTTCGTTGTATTCAATGTCCAAAACAGTTACCTTGCTGCCAATGCTTACAATCTCTGTGTCTAATGCCTCTTCATCTATAATTTCGGCGTTTCTAAGCATTTTTTCGATTTGTGTAATGCGTGCCTCTAAGGTCGCTTGCTCCTCTTTTGCAGCATCGTACTCCGCATTTTCGGATAAATCGCCCTTGCTGCGGGCTTCTTTTATTATCTGTGCAATCTCTTTGCGGCGTACCACCTTCAAATCCTGTAATTCAGCCTCTAAATTCTTCAAACCCTCGTAGGTTAGCATCGTCTTTTTTTCGTCCATTAATTTTTTCCTCCTTTTTCGACACGGATTATTATGACATACTTTGTGAAAATGTGCAAATTTAAATTCGCCTTTTACAAAACTCCGCAAAAACCCCGCCGACATAATAAAGTGGCGGGGTTTAGGTCAGAGCCCCAAGATTTTTATCCCATAAATGGGTATTCTACTGCCTCGGGTGGGCAAAAAGTCTCTTTAATCGTGCGAGGGTTTGTCCAACGTAGCAGGTTTAATATGCTCCCCGCCTTGTCGTTTGTGCCAGATGCCCGAGCACCGCCAAATGGCTGTTGCCCCACAACTGCTCCTGTGGGCTTGTCGTTTATGTAAAAATTGCCAGCCGCATCGGATAAAATATCCTCCATATGTGCCAAAATTTGCCTGTCTCTTGCGAAAATCGCACCCGTCAATGCGTATGGGCTAACCGTACTCACCCCCGCCAAAGTCCCCTCAAAATCACTGTCAGGGTAGACATATATCGTTAATACAGGCCCGAAAATTTCCTCTTTCATCGTCCTAAAATCAGAGATTTTGGCTTGAATTATCGTTGGCTGAATAAACCAGCCTTTCGAATCGTCATAACCCGTGCAAAGGACTTCCGCATCAGCCGACTCTTTGGCGTATTCTATGTATTCCACAATGGACGAATAGGCGTTTTTGTCAATAACCGCTCCCATAAAATTACTAAAATCAGCAACGTCTCCAACTCGTATTTTAGCGGTTTCGGCAAGCAATTTTTCTTTGACCTCGCCCCATAGACTTTCGGGGATATACGCCCGAGAAGCGGCAGAACATTTTTGCCCCTGATATTCAAGCGCCCCCCGCACCATCGCTGTTACAAGCGGCTGTACCTCGGCGGTATGATGTGCAAAGATAAAATCCTTGCCCCCAGTTTCGCCAACAAGCCTTGGATAATTTTCGTAATTTGCAATGTTTTGTCCAATCAAGCTCCAGCAACTATTAAAAACGCCCGTAGAACCCGTAAAATGAAACCCTGCCATTTTGGGGTGTTTCAAGACGTGTTCGCTCATATCTGAACCTTTGCAAAGCACAAAATTGATAACGCCGTCTGGCAATCCTGCCTTTTGCAGAATTTGATAGAAAATGTAGTTAGATAGGACAGAAGTAGAGGCGGGTTTCCATACTACCGTATTGCCCATTAATGCGGGAGCGGTGGGCAAATTCCCACCAATCGCCGTAAAATTAAAGGGGCTTATCGCTGTAACAAAGCCATTTAGCGGGCGATACTCCATTCTGTTCCACATACCAGGCGAGCTTATCGGCTGGTTCTTGTATATTTCTTGGGCAAAATGCACGTTAAAACGCAAGAAATCCGCCAATTCACAAGCAGAGTCAATCTCGGCTTGATATACGGTTTTGCTCTGCCCCAGCATAGTAGCGGCATTTATCCGATGCCTAAACGGCCCAGCAACCATATCGGCAGCTTTCAGGAAGATAGACGCTCTATGTTCAAAGGGCATTTTTTCCCAGTTGTGCTTGGCTTTTTCCGCCGACTCTATGGCGAGTTTTAATTCCTCTGCACCAACCGTGGAAAATTCCGCCAGAATATGGCTATGATTATGAGGTATTCGGCAAAAATCTTTCTGCTCGGTGTGTATTTCCTTGCCTCCGATAATCGATGGTATTTTTTCCACCACTCCCGCTTGACGTTCCAATTCCTTTAATATTCCCTCTCGTTCAGTTGTACCTTTCGCATAGCTCAATATCGGCTCGTTTATCGGCGTAGGTACAGTAAAAAATGCGTTCATAAGCAACCTCCAAAAATTATTTACCTATAGTCTACCACTCTTTGCGGATTTTGTCATTTAAAATTTTGAGTTCACCACCCTCTGCAAATTTTGCCATTTAAAATTTTGAGTCTACACTCCTTGCGAATTTTGCCATTTTAAAATTTGACGGTTTGGAAAATATGTGTTACGATTGGAAAGTCATTAGAGGACTTCGGCGACACAGAGCCGAAGCAATCAACAAAAATTAAGGAGGTTTTTTATGAGAAAAAACAACAAAATTGGCCGCAAATTAGTGCTTGTACTTGCCCTTTTGCTATTTGCGAATTCTAGCCCTGTCTCTGCGCATGGTTGGATACTAAACGATAGGGCATATTTGGGTTCGTCCCATGGCGGTTTTTTGAACGCCAATATGGGCAATGCGGCATTTGAGCCGCAAAGCGTGGGCGAGGCTGGTGCAAACGCATTGCAAAATGGTTTTGATCTGCATCAGGTCATTACTGCGGGCGGGCCTTGGAATTTGAACGCCTTTCCTGCGTTAAGCGAGCAAACGGAAACTCGTTGGCATAGAGTGCCGATGAATGTGGGTCCTAACGACATGAGATGGCATTTTACTGCCCCTCATCGCACCTTCGGTTTTAGGTATTACATAACTAGAACTGGTTGGAATCCCAACGCACCTCTTACCTTTGAATCCTTTGAATATCTGGATTCTTTCGATGTGTTTGAGGGGCAGCCATGGCTTGCACCGATGCCAGTACAGCCAGCGGTGCATACTATAGAGATACCTGCCGATAGAGATGGTTATCACATAATATTGGGGGTTTGGGACGTAGCAGATGCTGGCACTTCGTGGTTCAAAGTCATTGATGTAGAAGTTAGCGGAGGCACAGCACAACCGCCAACCACCCCAACTCCAACCACCCCGACTCCAACGCCCACACAACCGCCAATCTCTCCAACGCCGACTCAGCCGCCAGCGACACCAACTCCAACCCCCGTGCCAACCCCAGTACCAACGCCGACTCCTGAGCCAACGCAACCACCAACTGGTGCTACAAGACCATTTTCAGCCGTGCCAGGTACAGTATACACCATTGGCGAGCTTATTACACATAATGGCAACACCTACAGGGTTTTACAAACCTTTACGTTTTGGGGCGATCCAAACTGGTTTCCAGGCATAGCACCGTCTCTGTGGCAGTTAGTGCCTTAAGTTGTCTGATTGTTGAAATTGCCGAAATGGAAGGGATTTTGTTGCTATGAAAAAAATATTTGTGTGGGCAGTAATTTTGGCAGCTTTTTTAGTCGCTTGTTCGGGCAATGGCGAGGTTGCGGACGTTGCGGACGAAGTGATGAATTTTGCCGAAGTTATCGAGGTGCCAGAAGTTGATGCAGTTAGCAATATTGAATTGCAGACCGCTGCTAATGTAGGCACTGCGTACCTTTTTGGCGAAATTCATGGAAACGAGCTGTATTTGAACGTGCAGTTGAGTTTGTGGCGTGATTTCTACAATGAGGGAATGAGGCATATGTTTGTTGAATTGCCTTTTTTCGGGGCTGAGTGGCTAAATCTCTGGATGCAGGCAGACGACGATGATATTTTGGACAATTTTTTTGCATCGTTCAGAGGAACGGCGTTGGACAACCCGTATTCACGCAATTTTTTGCTAGCAATTAAGGAAGAATTTCCCGAAACGATATTCCATGGTACTGACATTGGACACGGTTACAGTACGTTGGGCGTGGCATTTTTGGAGTATTTGCGAGAAAATGGACTGGCTGGCTCTGAACAGTACGAGCTAACGCTCGAAAACATTGAGCAAGGCAGGAAATTCTACGGGGAACTGAATATGTCGCATGAATTCCGAGTCGAAAGTATGTTGCAGAATTTTATAAGGGCGTTCGAGGAGCTTGGAGAAAGCATAATGAGCGGATTTTACGGTGGGGCTCATGTGATGTTCGGCTACTATCATCCTAATTGGGGCGGCGGACCAACGCTCGCAACTCGTTTACGTGAAATATACGGCGATAATATTGTTGCGGTACTTATCAACGATATTTTGGAGGGCATTATAGAATTCCCCACGAAAATAATGACCATCAACGGCAGAGAATATGTGGCAACTTTTTTAGGCAGTAGCGATATGAGGAGTTTTAGCACGGTTTTTGTGTATCGGCAATTTTGGCGGATTGAAGGGGCTTATGAAGATTTTGCCGAAAATCCCTTGAACGGAAATGTTTTGCCGTTCGACAATTTTCCCGTACCCGTCGAAGTCGGACAGGTTTTTGCAATCCTTTACACTAGAGTTGACGGCACGACAGAATGGCATCATATGCGGTCTAGCGGGAGAATTTGGCAAGGAAGGCCGATTACCGAGCAGTTTTTGATTGAATGATTTCAGCGTTTTGCCGATTGCGGGCGGATTCTATCCGCCCCTGCGGCGATTTAAAAAAGGGAGAAAAATCATGTACACCACAACCTTGAACAATGAAAATTTCCAAACATTAGTCGAGTCCGTGATAAAGCACGATGACACGGTGTCCATATCGACCGAAAACGGCTCGGCAGTGCTAGTCCGACAAGAGAAGTGGGACAGCTTGCTTGAAACGCTGTATTTGCAGTCTGTGCCTGGAATGGTGGAATCTATACACGCTGCCTCCGCAGAACCGCTTGAAAATTGTATTTCCGTGGAAGAGTTGCTTGCTGATGTATAAAGTTGCTGTTTCCCGACGAGCCGCAAAAGATTATCGATTGTTGAAACAAGCAAAATTGCATAAAAAAGCTGAATTGTATATGCAAATCGTAAAAAATAATCCTTTTCACACGCCACCGTCATACAAAAAACTTACAGGAGATATGGCAAAATATTACTCCCGCCGCATAAACGATCAGCACCGTTTCGTCTACGAAGTCCTACCCAACGACACAAATCTCGTGGACGAAAACAATGTGCCGTACACAGGCATCGTAAAAATTCTGCGTATGTGGACACATTATGAGTAGTTGGCTTGGGTAAATTTTCGCAATTTTAAAAATTCCATGTTGACAAACGAAAATCTATGTTGTACAATACAAAAATCGGCTTGAAAAGAAAATTGCCAAAAGCCGAAAAATTTTCCAAAAAGGGTTGACAAAATTGCAAATCTATAGTATAATGGACAGAGCAGAGCAGAGCAGAGCAGAGCAGAGCAGAGCAGAGCAGAGCAGAGCAGAGCAGAGCAGAGCAGAGCAGAGCAGAGCAGAGCAGAGCAGAGCC
>WRKH01000125.1 GCA_009778175.1 Turicibacter sp. | reverse complement strand
GGGGGGGGGGGGGGGCTAACCCTTTTTAGGGTTTGGGGCAATGTCCTGGGTCTGAAAGAGAACTAGAAAGGAGGAATTGCAGTGCAGATACGAACGAATCTTGCGGGGTTGAACAGCCATAGGAATACCTCGCTCGTCAACCGAGTGATGGTGCGGACTAGCGAACGCTTGACTACGGGATTTCGGATAAATAGTGCATCTGACGATGCGGCTGGTCTTGGGATTTCGGAAAAAATGCGGGCGCAAACTCGTTCCCTTGCACAGGCGGAACGCAACACGCAGGACGGCATTAGCCTGATTCAGACGGCGGAAGGTGCACTCGGCACTATGCACGACATTTTACGCCGAATGAGAGAGCTTGCCTTGCAGTCCATGAATGGCGTGTACGTTGACGACGATCGGATTAGGTTGCAGGACGAATTTTCCCAGCTTATGGCGGAACTGGACGATATTGCCGCACGTACCCATTTTAACACTCGTACGCTCTTAGACGGCGGACGATTACAAAATAGCTACGAATGGATAAACGATGATGTTTGGCTGTGGGGAACACCTACTACTCCACCTCTGGGTAATGTAACCGACTGGGCTAACGTCAATGGCGTGAATATGCAAGCACTTGCCGATACAATGGCGGATATCTGGGCTCCTGCTATTATCAACGCTATAATGGAGACCTTGCCCTTTTTGGCGGCATTGGGCTTTGATGCCAACATGGGTTTGGAAGTCGGGATCTATCACGACGACCCGCCTCCCCAATTTTCTTGGGCATCAGCCTGGGCGAGAATGGGCTTGAACGCTCAGAATAACACGATGTCGCTTGCGATGGGCTTTAGTCGCGATTTTTTGGCGAGCGTAACAGATGGGACTGGAAGTTTGACCCCACAGGGTGCCGTCGCTTTACAGGGCATACTTGCCCACGAAATAGGGCATATCGTCATGATGTCAACGATGAGTTTTGGGCATTTAGGCGGTCATCCTGCAGCGGATGAATTTCCGCTTTGGTGGGTCGAGGGTGCACAGCTTTTCTCTGGTCATATGGGTTGGATGCCCCCTGGCACAACGGAAGCACAGGTTCGAGCTAATCTAAGCGAACTGGGTTCATATTCTGGCATTGATAGATATGCCAACAGCTGGGTAATAATGACGTATCTGTCGAGTTTAGCTAGCGGCGGCGGCACGGCGAACCTTGCGGACGGAATGAACACGATTTTCAGCCGAGTTGCAAACGGCGAAAGTGTGGAATCCGTGGTCGTGGATTTAACGGGCTTTGCGAGTTTGACTGCCTTTGAAGATGCCGTCCGTGCGGGCGACAACGATGTGGTAAATTTTGCCATGCAGGCCTTGGCAGCCAAAGGAAATGGTTTCGGCTCGTTGATATTGCCTGGCGGACTGGGCAATAGCAGTTGGGCATCCCTTGCCCCTGGCAATAGAGACAACTTGTTCTTGAATGTCATTAACACGCAACCAGCGGTCATCAACACATTCCCACCAGGAATGTCGGTACTCAATGGCGGCGGCAGGACGCAAGACACAGGCTGGGCGGCAAACAACACAGGACTCGGGCGGCCACCGTTTTACACAGGGCATTTGGACATTGGCGATGGAGTCCCACCCACGCCTGTGCCGATACCTTCGAGACCACCGCAACTGTCTTTTGTTAGACAACTGGTACAAATCGAGGAACGCCGAGAAGCACCGACCTTGATGTTCCAGATTGGGGCAAACAGCAATATTGGTTCACGTATTTTCCTACAACTTTTGGCGATGTCAAGCCGAGACATAGGAATGAGGCGAGACGATGATGACGAAGAGGGCGGAATCATAGCCCTTTCCGGCACAGGGATAAACACCATAGCCCGAGCGGCAAATTCGCTGGACATCATAGACGGAGCAATTTCAATGGTATCCCAGCATCGTTCACGCCTAGGAGCGATACAGAACCGCTTGGAGTGGACGGCGGAAAATTTGAACATAGCATACGAAAATCTCTCCGCCACCAATTCTCGCATACGAGATGCTGACATGGCACAGGAATCCATGCGTTTCACCCAACACAACATTTTGCAACAATCCACAATGTCAATGTTAGCCCAAGCAAACCAACAGCCGCAAGTAGTTTTACAGCTACTCGGCTAAAAAGCAAAATCGTGGGGCAGCCCCTCGACCTCATTCGTTCGTTATTTGTTCGCTTTCGACCTGCAAATCTTAGCAGTTTGCGGCATCGGGCTAATCTGCCAAAAACCGCATAAAATTGCAGCGATTGTCGAATAAAACCACAACCCACAAAGGCGAACATTGAGGCCAAGGGGCGAGCCCTTGCGGGGATATGGGGGGCTAACTCCCACGATCTTAGAAGGAGTTTTTATGATACGTAAGAAAATTTCTATGTTTTTGTCGGCGTTGCTAATAATGTCGGGAATAAGCATAAATGCTGCGGGACTTAGAACGGTTACAGTCTACGATGTTCGAGGGCGTAACTTTGATATTTACCGTAGTGCACGGCGGCTCGGATCGCCAGATGTTGGATTTCAGTTAGATAATCGGCATTTGGTGAGTACGGGCGTAGGAACTACCGTTGTTTTGCAAGTAGATGCAAATTCCACGCTGATTGCAGATAGTAATTCTCGGATTGGCTTTGAAATGGTGGGAGAGCGTGTACTTGTCCATATTAGAGAGGGCAATGTGTTTGTGAGTATGGGTGCGGATAGCTTGCCCGTTCAGGTTAGAGCGGGCGAGCTTGTAATCGAGGTAAGTACGCCAGGTGTAATGTTCACGGCGGGCTATAATCGAGATGTGCCGTATATTGCCATGCTTGCAGGGAGCGGAACGGTGGACGGTCGGAGTCTAATTCAGGGGCAGATGATGAGTTTGTTGGGCGAAAATATCGTTCATGCGAATATTTCAGCCGATAGGTTGAATTTGTTCAGCCTGTCGGCGATTGTAGATAATGCCGATTATCTAATCGAGAGAGGGTTTTTGAATTCGGAAATTTTCTCGGAATTTTCTCGGGAATGGGCGTTATTGCGTGTGCAAGCAGAGGCGATTTCCGAGATTTTAGAAAATTCTTGGGAAAACACAGAAATAGTTCTTCCGCCGATAACTTTGCCAATGCCAACACCAACACCAACACCAACGCCACCTCCGCCTATGCTAACGCCACCCCCACCACCGCCGCCACCATCGCCCACACCGCCGATTGAATACCCCATTTTACCTACACCGCCAGAGCCTCCTCCAACACCCGTTCCAATACCGCCGCCGCCTACTCCTATGCCATCGCCGGAGATTCCCCCAGGTGCAGGAACTCACGCAGATCCCTGGCTTATCAGCACTGTGGAGCATATCATGTGGATGAACACGCTCACATGGGAAGACACTAGATCGCCGATTAACGGTATGCCAAGCATTTTCAATATCGAAAACGACATCTCGTTGCCTCCCAATGTTTACATCGACATAGAGGGCAGTTTTAGAGGTCAGGTTTGGGGCAATGGGCATACGATTACCGTAAACATCAACACGAGCGGCGAATCGGTCGGACTGTTTGCCACGGCGGAAAATGCTTTTATTGCAGATGTTAGCGTGATGGGTACGATTTATGCCAATGCACAATCAGTTGGCGGCATTGTCGGCACGATGAGCGGCGGTCGCATCGAAGGCTCGACATTTACAGGCACGGTGCGGAATACGTCTAGCAGCCATGCATGGACTGCAACAGGTGGCCTGATTGGTAGCAACGTCGGCAATGTAGTTGATAACAACGGCGTTTTCGATAGCACAATAATCGGCACGTCCGCCCAAAACGATTTTGTCGGCGGACTGATTGGACGGTCGGTTTCAGGTTGGCTAGGCGGCGTTGGCGGCGGAATACCGCTTGCACCAGCCAAAAGAATGAATTTTTCCCGCAATGGTGCAGTAATCGGCGGTATTGCGGGCGGTCTGATTGGCTATGGTCAGAGTTTGCCCACACAGCCAACATTTATCGACGACGTGTACTCGACAATGGACGTTTACGGCGTGTATGCGGCTGGCGGCATTTTGGGTTATTCCGATGATTGGGACTGGGGTGCAATAACTCGAGCTTACGCCACGGGGAATGTGTACTCGTACGAGGGCTATGCGGGCGGTATTGTCGGCTTTGGGCCAACCGTGCCTGTATCGCAGGTTTTTGCCCTTAATCGAGTTATAAATGGCAGAGAAATTGCGTTGGTGGGCGGATTAGCACATCCAAATAATGCCTTTGCACATGACGGAATAAATTTCGGCGAGTCGTGGTGGATTTCCGAAATTCGGGATTCTGTTTGGAATACCGCTTGGGATGCAGGGGTTCTGCTGGTAATGAATGTAGAATTGCCAAGCCTTTGGGAGGCTTGGGTTGACAGATGGGTCGTCAATTCAGGGGAATTACCTATTTTACTCGGTATAAGAGGGCAGATTCCGTTGCCATTGCCACTAGGTTTTGCCTCTTTCTCAAATGAAATTCCAAGAATAGCGGAATTTGAAGAGGAACAAGAGCAAGAGGGCAGCGAAAGGGAGTTTTGGGAGCTAGATTTGGACAATTTGCTGACTTTAACGCCTGAGTTTGACGTTAGTTTTCCAGCGTTCCCCAAAGTGCCCGAGTTGGAGTTAGAGGATATAGATTTGGATGATTTGTTGACTTTAACGCCTGAGGTTGAGGTTATTTTTCCGGATTTACCCATATATTGGGAAGATTTGCCAAAACCTAAGCCAGAAATCGAGGACGAAGAGGACGACGAAAAGGAAGAAATTATCGAGAAAGAAATCGATATTGAAATCGAAATCGAAGGAGATTTTGTAATTCGACCTTAGGAAAACTCTGTCTCAATGTCCGTCTGCTATGGAAAAATAAATCCGCACGCCAGTTACAACCCACCGTGGCGTAAAGAAATGCGGTAAAAATCCTGGCGGGCGGACATTGAGATGGTGGTTTTAATGGCAAATTCACTACGAATTTGCCATTTTTTGAATCCTTCTTATCGCCCCTCAATCCATGCTATCCTAATAAAAACGCCTAAAACACCGCTTACACAACCTCACACCGATAATGCGAATCCGATTCAACCGTGGCGTGAATCATTCTCTAAATTATTGAATCGATTTTTGCCGAAATCGCTTGCTTTTTCCGCAGAAAACGTTTATAATGTAATTATCAATCCCCAAGCGAAAAAAAGTGCGGGTCAAGGGGCGCGCTCCTTGCGGGGTGTGGGGCAGAGCCCCACGGTTTTAAGGTTTTAAGATTTTAGGAGGTAAAAAATGAAAATTGTAGAAATCGAAAATCTAAAAAAGAATTTCGGCGAAGTGGCGGCAGTTAAAGGGATAAACCTCGCTGTTGACCAAGGTATGCTGTTCGCTTTCTTAGGAACGAACGGTGCAGGCAAAACCACCACAATCGACATCTTGAACACGTTCCTGCAACCAGATTCGGGCAAAGTTACCATAAACGGCTACGCTTTGGGCAAGCAAGATT
>WRKH01000124.1 GCA_009778175.1 Turicibacter sp. | reverse complement strand
TTTCGTTCTTTTGTTCTAGTTGGGTACTACGTTGCCGTAAGCTTTCGTTCTTCTGTTCTAGCTGGGTATTGCGTTGCCGTAAACTTTCGTTCTTTTGCAGAGATTGTTCGAATTTGTCCGCTGCCTTTTTGCCTTTTTCTTGTTCAATTTTTGTTGCATCCCTATAAATTTCTTCGCTAAAAGGGCTACTTAACGCAAATTTATACCAATGATACGAAAAAGTGTCGAAGAGCCGATTCCATGGTTTGGAATTGCCGATATAATGCACAATAATCGGGTTATTTGCGGCTTCTTCAATTTCATCGGGACTAAATAGCTGATTTATAAGCTCTTGCGTGTGAGGCCTCTTTATTTTATGTATCGGCACGTTGAATTTTAACGGTAACAGCAAAATACGATTGTAGCAGACTTTATTTAGTATGCCTTGAGATGCAAAAATTTCATCATCTCTATTTTCCTTGTTAGTCTCATGTAGGAGTTCATTTGTGAGATCGGCGTGTCGCATTGCGGATAAATTCATAAGCAAAACACCTGCATTAAAAAACTGATCAAGCGATGGAATTTCCAGCTTTTTGTGATACTCCATATTTTCATCAACTACTACTGGTGAAATGGATTTAACTCCCGCAAGATAGTTGTCAGCCAAATTTATTTCGTACAATTCTGTCAAATCATCGCATACAACTATATCTACATCTAAGTAAATACACTTATCATATGTAGCAAGCATTTCGGGTATCATAAACCGAAAATAAGTAGCACGACTGACGTGTGATGAATTTGGGATATAGGCATCGTCAAACAATGTCTCCATGTCTAAATATTCAATTTGTACACGAGGATACGGCTCTAACACCATTTTTATTTTCTGTTTGGATGCATCGCTAAGTGTGTCGGTTACCATCAGATAGAATTTGTATTCAGTGTCGCAAGAGGCGTTCATTAGAATAGAATGGATGGTAACACAGGTGGGAAGTGCATAATTCTCATCTAGCGCCATTACAATTGGTATCATATCTTAATCCTTTCCCATTAAATCAAATCTCTTTTTTATCATGGCTGTGTTAGTGCATCATCTGTCGATTCCAAGTACCATGTAGGACGAGAGTTGTTCTGATTTTCAAAAACCTCTAAGCCATTTTTGATGCTTTCTAATGCCTTAGTACTATATTTAGGCTTTTTCTTATCTATTTTTCTAGCTGAACGCAAGTATTCTGTATACAAGTATACACGAATGATTTTCCAAAACGATTCAGGTGGCGATGCAGAAAAATAGCCATTCACGTAGCCTGTACTAAAAACCGGCCATAGGTATGAATTAAATAAATTTCCAAATTCCTGATAGGGATCGGCATGTCGGACACTATCCGTGTCTATTAGAAAATATGTATTGCTGGAATTTTGTACAAGTATATTATGAGGATTGGCATCCCCGTGTATTAAACACATGGGTCTGCCCTCAATATATTGGCGATTATTATTGATATATTGGATAACTTCATCACCTCCAGCGAATTGAACATCGCAACTAGAATAGCGTTTAATTTCATTATCTGAGTAATTACTAAATTTTTCAAACCAGCTTTGACTCGCAAATGGACTTAAAGATGGATTGTTATCATGTAAATTACGCAATAATCTGCCAGCCTGAATCCCTAGATTATATTCGGTTATTTTATCTGTATCCTCAAGTATCTTCGCAAGAGAAACCCCGTCTATCCAGTTTGAAATGACATATACTCCTTCAGAACATAATCCGTACTCCAAAGGTTCTAATATGGGGAAATCTTGCACATATCTAAGATGTGTCAGTAAATGCTTTCGTTTTTTAACATCGAGATATAGTTTGTATGTGTTTTTTTTATTGTGAATCTTAACAAAAAATTTGTTTCCCCATTTGTCTGTCGCCAAATACTTAGAAGCACTGGATTTTCCGCCTCTAACTTTCCTGATTTTTGTAAACCTTTCTCGCCAACAAAGCAAACCGCCATTATCTTTAATGTCATTGACAATATTTTCCGTTTTTTCTGTTTGAGTGCTACTTGGTTCCTGTATCGGTGGAAATGGTCGAACATTTTTTAGCAGCTCTTTTATCTTCATAGCGAAAATTCCTCCTATAACAAACATAAAATTCCATTTATTTTTTCAGAAAAAGCTGCATCGTAGTGTTTTTGCATGAACAATCGTAACGAAGCACATTGCTCGCTCAGGTTGGCATTATCATCAGATGGAAATGTTTTTGTCAACATGGGAATATGCGCTATACGTTCGATGCTGCTATATAGTGTATCTTTGTCTTTTGGAATCTTTATGCAGCTCATCATTGCTTTTTTTGTGGGATAAAAATACTTATCAAGTTTCACGACTTGGTATTTTTCATATTGCCACCCCAAGAACAGCAGACTTCCGCCCCACAAATTTGGATTAGAGTAGTCAATACTGTTATGAATTATAACCAATGCCTCTTTGCGTAAAAAAGGTAAAATACGCAAAAGTGTGATAACGGGATATGGATGCAACTGTGCACCATTCAAAATTACCATATCGATCTTCTTGTCCCCCTGAAAACAGTTTTCAAAGTCGGAATTTGAGAATCCTCGATATTGGTAAAAATGCTTCTTTTCGTCGTTTGTCAGCCTATTTAATACCGCATTATCGTTCAAATCATCATTTTGTTTATTTTCAAACCTATGCAGGGTAAATTCATTTCTTTTGCAACCTTCTTTTAGCATAGAGAGCGTTGAAACGTCATCTTGTACATCTATTTCCAAAACACAATTTATGGCTGTTTGGTCTCGAAAACGATAATCACTTATTAGCCCAATCAAAAACACCGTTTGACTCTGGGGTTTTAGGAAATTCTGTAATTTTCGATAGCCAATCTTTTCATATTTGCCAGTTAAAAAAAGCTTGTCCCAACCTTCCACGTGGTTTTTTATAAAGGGCAAATGTTCCCATGCTTTTTCCGCATCAAATTGTACGCTTAGCTCGCACATTGGGTCTATGATTGGCGTTTCCTTAATTTTTTCGTTTATTTCTTTATAAACCACACTGCCCTTGTAATAATTGCCTTCCTTTGCTATGTTAATATATTTTTCCCTGTCGGAAGGTAGAAATTTGTAGTGTAAAGCAACCGCTCCGTGAGGAACATCGTTTAGTTGCCTTGGGAAAATTGTGTGCGAACTTGTCAAAAAATATCTGTCGAATCGCATCAATATTGGTTTGTGAGGGCTAGGTTTCTCAATGTCTTCTAAAAAAAGCCGACTTCTTAGCCCCTCGTTTTTAAGCTGTTTTAAGGTGGTTGCACGATCAAAATAGACACAGGACTCCAAATATTCTTCATCACTTTTACTTTCATCCATTAACGGCCCGTTAGGATAAACATCCACTAGCACAGCTCTGATAAAATCTATTTCGTTACTGTCGAGTATATTCGTATATTGCTGTATGTTTAACTTGTTCATTTCTGGATAAACCAACAATTCATCAGAATCCACAATCATATACCATTGGTTAATCCCCAAATGTGCAACAACACGGTTAAACCATGCGGTTTTAAGTGTGGAATGGTATTTGTCAGATGCAGAAAAACAAGCAGTGTCATTCTGTTCTAAAATCGCTTCAATAGTACCATCTGTTGATCCATTGTCGATAAAAGCAAAATATTTAACACCCATGCCCCGATAATGTCTAAAAAAATGTTCCAATCGTGAACAATCGTTCTTAACAGTAACCACTAAAATAATATCATTTTTGATTGGAGGAGTTGAAAAGCCTCGCAAACATTTTATCGGAGACAGAAAAAAACCTTGAACCGCAAGTAAAACTCTGTTACGGAAATATTTGCTTTCTGTGTGATAAGGCTCGTTTATCACAATATTTCTGCATTTTTCAACCCAAGCATCTCTGTCGATAATACTGAGTGCTTCGGTGTTATTTCTGTCCTTCATTTCCCAAGCATTTAACTGCCTAAGTAACTTCTTTGTGCGTAAATGCAAAAAAATATTATTATGCACGACCTTAGCGATAGCCCATATTTTACGTTTAACAAACACGGTGCCAGGTATTGTCGCAATCCATTTTTTTGTCTTATACATTAATTTTGCTCTTGATATCATATTATTTCGTTCCCTCGTTTTTTATCTGTGTATAATTTGCTACAAACGGCAAATGCTGCCATGCTTCGTTAAAATCAAATGGCACACTTAATTCGCACATCGGATTGATATATTGCTGCGTCTCTATTTTCTTGTTGATTGTGTCGTATATCTTCAAGTCATTTTCATGGTAAGCCCCATCTTTTACAATGTCGATGTAATTTTTTCTGTCGGACGGGAGGAATTTGTAATGTAAAACTACCGCACCATGAGGAACATTATTCGCAAATTTGGGAAATATATAGTGCGATGAAAGCAAAAAATAATTAGCGAGTCGAAGCAATGCGGGCTTGTTGAGATTTGGTTTTTCTGCCTTTTTTTCAACAAAAAGGCGGCTTCTCAACGCACCTTTGTTTTTAGCATATGCGTAACTTTCTGCTTTATCAAAATAAATACACGCCTCTAAATATTCTTCATCGGTCATACTATCGTCCATAAGTGGTCCGTTGGGGTATACGTCCACCATAAATGTCTTGACAAAGTCTATTCCCTTTTGTTGCAGTACTTTTGTATATTCTTGTATTGAAAGCTGTGTCATTTCGGGATACGCCAACAATTCGTCCGAATCGACCAAAATGAACCACATATTGGGGTCGTAATGAGCGGCTACCCTATTAAACCAAGCTGTTTTACGTTCGGAATTAAATGCAGTCAGTGTCTTGAAACAGGCTGTATCTTGTTGTTTCATAACCATGTCCAATGTATTATCGGTAGAGCCATTATCAATAAAAGCGAAATGTTTAACCCCGATATTTCGGTAATGGTGCAAAAAATGCTCTATCCGTGAAGCGTTATTTCTTACCGCCGTTACCAAAATAACATCTTCGGCAGAGGGCGATTCGTGGAAAGGACGTAAACATTCAATTTGCGAT
This sequence comes from Turicibacter sp., assembly GCA_009778175.1. GTDB lineage: Bacteria > Bacillota > Clostridia > Lachnospirales > WQUN01 > WRKH01. The sequence continues at coordinate 455 of WRKH01000124.1, read as the reverse complement.
TCATAAAATGCCTCTATGGTGCACATGGCTTTGGAGAAACCGTCCGAATCGCTTGAATTTATCAAATCGATAACCATATTGTTTAATTTATGTTGCCAATGTTTCCTATTTTGCAAGGGGAGCGACTTGGGATTTTTACTGTCATTCTTATCCCAATCTTGCAGTTGCTTCAGTGCATCCTTTCTTTTGGAACGTAGCGAAATGTATTTGCGAATCAACGCAGGACTGCCCCGAATTTTTCGTGCTATATTCACAGCACCTGGAATTAACTTGATAGTTTCCTTAATTTTCCCCATCATTCCCCCCTCCCAACACAAAAAACACTCCACCAAGCAACAAAATCCAGCAAGCCATTCCGCAAGGAAGTCTTAGGAAGGAATCCAGTATCCCTTACCAAATCCCGAATATCAGCATAAGTCTCGCGAACATCCCCCGCCTGCATAGGCAAAAACTCT
>WRKH01000123.1 GCA_009778175.1 Turicibacter sp. | reverse complement strand
TCTATGTTTAGATTGGTTAGCTTCATTTTTTACCTCTTTTTTATTTTTTATTGAGGTGGGGGTTATGTTAGTGCTTATGGGGCAGAGCCCCCACGGTTTTAAACGCCTTTGACTTTGAATCCTCCTACCATGTTTTTGAATGTTTCGGATTGGCTGGATAGTTCTTCGCTGGTGGAAGCTGTTTCTTGTGAAGTGGCAGCAGCAATTTGTGTTACGTCGGATATTTCTCTTATGCTTACCTGTACGTTTTGAACAGCCGTCGCCTGAGCTTCGGAAGCTATCGCAACCTCTCGTATTAGCCCGCTTATCTCGTCTACTTGGCTTACTATCTCGCTTAATGTGTCCGCCGTCTGGTTGGCTATGCGACTGCCCTCTTTTGTCTTTTCGACAGATGACTCGATTAGTAAGCTGGTCTCCTCTGCCGCTTGCTTGCTGCGGCCCGCTAGAGTCCTTACCTCTTCCGCTACGACCGCAAAACCCTTACCATGCTCGCCCGCCCGTGCCGCCTCAACAGAGGCGTTAAGCGAAAGCAGATTCGTTTGGAACGCTATGTCGTCAATTACCTTGATTACCTTGGAAATATTGTCAGATGCCCTGTTAATCTCCTCCATGGAGCTTAACATCTCCTGCATATCATTGTTGCCTCGGAACGCACTCTCTTTCGCATTCTCCGATACCTTGCTCGTCATATCGGCTTTTTCAGCATTCGACTCTATCTGCACCAGCATATCTGCTATCGTCGTCTGCACTCTGTCCACTTCCTCAGCCTGCCGCATTGTGCCGCTCGACAAATCTTGGCTGGACCGTGCAATCGCCTCTGCACCGCTCGCTATATGCACCGTGGAAACCTGAATTTCGCCCAAAACTTCATTGAAGGTCGCTATTATCTTGTTTATTGCCAGCTTGATATTGTTGAACTCACCCACATATTCCCGGTCTATATTCACATTCAAATCGCTTTCGGACATACTGGTAAGAACATCGTTGATTTCCTTGATATAGCTGGAAATACCCATTATCGCACTATTCAACGCCTCTTTAATCTCCAAAAAGCTGCCTTTATAGCTGCCGGTAACACTCGCACTCAAATCGCCGTTGGCTAATTTTTTCAGGATTTCAGTAGATTCGTTTATCGGGTTCGCAACAGCCGATACGAATCTGTTAAGCTCGCCCATTACCGATTTCCAATCGCCAGAATAGGCATCTAATTCGACCTTCTTCGTTAAATCGCCGTCCGCCGCAAAATTAGCGAGTTTTGTTATATCGTTATAAACATTGTGCAGGTTGGTGCGGATTAAGTTCAGCGTATCTGTGGCTATAATTTTCTTACCAGGCATCGTCTTGAATTTCACGTCAAAATCGCCCTCGGCATATGATTTTGCCGCAGCCAAAACATCTAATATATCCGTTATGGCATTTCCCATCAACGTATTTATAATCTTTGCCGTTTCCTTGTAGCCGCCTTGGAACTTGCTTTCATCGAGTTTAGCCTCAATATCGCCCAATTCAAATTCTTTTGATACTACCTCGATATCCTGTATCAATATCTTGAACTTGTCCACCATACCAGCCATGTTATTGGAAAGATGTGCCAATTCATCTCGGTCGTTGTTCCTTAGTTCGACCTCAAAATCGCCGTTCTGCACACGTCTTGCGGAGTTTAGCATAGTACCCATTCTGGTATTGAAATTCCGAATGATAAGGAACGCTAGCACAGCCGCCAGCACAATCGAAAAACCTGCTGCCGAGTACAGCACTATCCTCAGGAGCGTTGCCTGAAAGTACAAGTCTTCCCTAAGCTCGGAATTCCTTACGTACGTAAAATTCAATAATTCCTGTATATCTTCCTGAATATATTCATTCAGCTCAATGATGTCGCCCATCCCCTGCACACCATCGCCGCCTACAAAGAAGTGGGATTCAAAATGTGCAAATATCCCCGTAGTATCTCCAGCGATTCTGGTTATTATGTCTTGCAAGTTGGCGGCCTGCTGTGGTGTCAGCACGGGATCTCTTAGCACTGAGGCTGCGTAAATATCCGCAATACCCATCAGGTTACGATAAACTGCCTCGACTTCCTCCTCCGCAGCTATCATTTCATCCGTTGTTGCATTTTCCATCCAAAACCTATCCATAAACGTACTTCTGAGCAGCCGTCTCATCTCCGTCAACTGCTGGTGATACTGCCATATCAGCAGATGTCTGTCATTGACATAATCATAGAGGTACTGATGCGTTTGAGCGGTTTGCGTATTTGAATAATCAGAAAAGAGTATAACGGCTAAAAATATCGAAATTATCACAACATACGAAATCACCAATCGTGTAGCTATCTTCAATCTATTCATAACAATCCCTTCCTAAAACCGTGGAGCTCTGCCCCACACCCCGCTGGGGGCGCGCCCCCAGACCCGCTTGTTCGTTTTTTATGGACTCTCGTTTTTTCCAACTCGTTTCAGTTTTTTTGTGGTTTTGGCAAGAATCCATCTGTTGTTTCGCTGATTTTTCGTAGGGGCGGATATTATCCGCCCGCAAGGCGGACGGGCGGACGGTATCGCCTCTACGTTTAAGCCTTAACATTGAATTGCATTACTAGTTGTCTCAAACTCATTGCCATTGAGGCTAGTTCCTCGCTGGAGGATGTGTTGTTGGATGCGGTGTTGGTGTTTAGAGAGGTCATGTCGTAAACATTTTGCATATTCTCAGTTATGCTGTTTATTTCAGAAACCTGTGCATAAGAGGCATCGGTTATACCTCGAAGTGCGTTGCTCCCCTGCTCGGTCGCCTCTACTATGTTATTCAAAGAAGTTGAGGTTAAATCCGCCATGTTTACGCCGTCTTCCACGTGTGTTAGAGTGCTTTCTAGCATTGTGGAGGCATCTTTGGCTGCCAAAGAGCTACGATTGGCAAGGCTGCGAACCTCTTCAGCTACCACGGCAAAACCTCTGCCATGTTCGCCTGCACGTGCTGCTTCTACCGCCGCATTTAAAGCTAGTAAATTTGTTTGGAACGCTATGTCCTCTATTATCTTTACTATCTTTGAAATGTCGTTGCTCGATGCCTTTATGCGTGTCATGGCATCGGTTAGTTTCTGCATATTGCTATCGCCGTCCCGTGCCACATCGAGGACAGACTGCGAAACTTCGAGTACCGTGTTGGCGTTCTTGGCGTTCTCTGTGGTCTTTTCGGAGATTTGGTGCATACTTTCGGTCATCTCGCGCATGGTGTCTACCTGACTTGTAAAGCTATTCGTCAGGCTCGTGGTAGATTTTGCAATTTCACTAGCCACATCTTCCACGCTGCCCGAAATCTGCTGTATCTCCAAAATCAGAGTGCTGACGGAGGCGATTAGCGTGTTTATGGAGTCTTTTATTGCAATGAAATCGCCGTGATAGTCCAAATCAATGTTGATGTTCAGATTTTTGTTGGCTATCTCCTTTAATGCACGAGTTATGTCGAACACATATGATTTTATCGAACTCACGCTAGTTGTTAATGTGTTGCCGATACCGTTAAAATTGTTATACGAAATTTCCGTATCTTTGTCGTGAGGGGAGGGTGTGTAATCAAAATTCAATATACCTTCCCCGAAATCGGTAAGAGCCTCCATTATAGCCGTACCTTCGTTGCGTTGATAGGAGATTACCCTATCGTTGATTTTCTGAGCACTTATGGTAGAGGTTACGTCTACCGTAATGTTCATAAAGCCAACTAGATTGCCATGGAAACGGAGAGGCCAAATGCTGTGATCTTCGATAACAAGACCTGTGGGTGTATCAACAACTGTACGCATGGTCTCTAGGTTGCTGCCATTCTTGATTTTCTCGAAAGCTACATAGTATTCTCCAACCGCTTCTTTGCCGAAAATTTCTGTTACCTCTTTGCCGATATCCGACTTGGAATAACCGTAGCTTAGAACGGTTTCGTTCAAAAATTTTACCCTACCGTTCGGATCGAGTATCAAGATGGGCGTGGGGATGCGAAAAAGATATTCATACATGGTATTTACAATCTCGTTCGTGGAGGATAGGAGACCTTTGAAATCATTTTCTAAGCCGCTTGTATCGGCACGTACGTCCAGATGACCTCGCACAGATTCCTCAATCAGCTGATTTATATCAGTAATCAGCCTATTAAGGGAATTTTGTATGTTGCGGAAAGAACTTGACAAATCGCCCATTTCGTCATTCGCCATCTGCGGAATATTGACGTTTATTTTACCATGAGAGAGTGCCGCACTCGCTGTTAATAACCGTTTTATTGGTATAATTACAATTTTTCCAATATAGGCGGAGGTTACAAGTGCAACCACGACAAGGGCAGCTAGAACGGCTATGGCGGCGGTGTAAATCTGCGTGGTCATGTTTAAAGAATTTGGAGCTATGGAGAGCATATAGAAGTCGAATTGAGGATGATACCCTAGCATTACCATAACCTCTAGGCCTGTGTAGTCCACAGTGGTTATAACGCTTCCAGGGGGAAACATCTCAAAAATATCGTAGCCCAGCTCTGCCACATTAACACCAGCATCATAGGTGTCCGTGGTTGCAAGAACAACGCCGCTAGCATCCGTAATGACAAGATGTTGATGTTCTCCTACGGAACGCATTAGGTATCGTTCGATATAAGCAACATTGGCAGGCAGCACAACAAAGCCAAGGGCTTCGCTTTCATGGAATACAGGTGCTGTAAACCAAAATTGAGGTGCACCAGTTACAGGCGAAGGGACTGCGTGTTCGCTTACTGTGGAAAGTCCCGCTCGGGTGGCTTCTAAAACGTGTGCATGAGCTGTATCTAAGACGTTTAAGCCCACACTTTCGTTAAAGTTTCCAGCACTCAAAAAGTATCCATCCATATCGATAAACGTAATATTCGCCACAAGGCGTACGCCATCGATTACGGGGGATGCCATAAAAACGGCGTGCAGAACATTATAGAGAGCATCTAAATCGTTTTCCAACACGGCGTTAATAAGGTATTCGTTCTCCGCAACACCGTCTCTCATGGTTAAAACATTATTGTTCCAAATGTCCATGACGACTGCGGAACTAATCAGGTTGCCGCCCAGCACGGAATACGCTGTCTCGAAGACTTGATTCCTGCTAAGCACTATCAGCGTAGTGGCTATGGCAATATTACCTGCCAAAAACACTACAACTATGGGTATAATTATCTTCGAGGTTATACCCAACCTACGTTTTTTGGTGTCCAAACATTGTTGCCCCTCTCATAATTTTACGATATTATTATGGTATTATACCACACTCATCCAAAAAAGTAAAATTTTTTTTGCAAAATTTTAAAACCGTGGGGCTCTGCCCCACACCCCGCTGGGCTCTGCCCAGACCCGCAAGGGGCTCTGCCCCTTGACCCCGCTGGGGGCGCGCCCCCAGAC
>WRKH01000122.1 GCA_009778175.1 Turicibacter sp. | reverse complement strand
CGGGTCTGGGGGCGCGTCCCCAGCGGGGTCAAGGGGCAGAGCCCCTTGCGGGTCTGGGCAGAGCCCAGCGGGGTGTGGGGCAGAGCCCCACGGTCTTGGTATTATTAAAAAGGAGGTCTTTGTCGGATGGGCAAAAGGCAGATTAGTTTGACGAAAGAGGAAATTAGGGAGCAGATAGAGACGGCTCTGAGGACGCAGTATCGTAGAACTATTGAGACGGCCTCGCCGCAGCAGATTTATGGTGCGCTGGCGTTTGCTGTTAAAGAGTATATGAGCGATGACTGGATTAAAACACATGACCAGTTCGATGAACCCGAAGATGTGAAAGTGGTTTATTATCTGTCCATGGAGTTCTTGATGGGCCGATTCTTGGGCAATGCACTCATAAATTTGGGCATTAAGGATCTGGTCAAAGAGGCACTCGAAGATATGGGTGTCGATTATGAAGTGATTGAAGACGAAGAACCCGATCCAGGGCTTGGGAATGGCGGCCTGGGGCGGCTTGCGGCTTGCTTTTTGGACTCCATGACCACGATTGGTTATCCTGGCTATGGCTGCGGGATTCGGTATCATTACGGGCTGTTTGAACAGCGGATTGAAAATGGCGGCCAGATGGAATATCCCGATAATTGGCTGAAAAACGGCGATCCTTGGAGCGTGCGGCGAGATGAGTATACTGTTGAAGTGAGATTTGGTGGTCGGGTTGTGTCGAAAAAAGGCAGCGATGGCGAATTTCATTTTGAATTGGAAGATTATCAGGCGGTTAAGGCGATTCCTTATGATTATCCCGTTATTGGCTACGACACGGGAATGGTCAACACGTTGAGATTGTGGGATGCCGAGGCGGTGGAGCGGTTTGACTTGAAATCCTTTAATGACGGCAATTATCAGCGGGCTGTTGAGGAGCAGAATTTGGCTCGGGTGCTTTCGGAAGTGCTGTATCCTGCGGACGATAACATGGCTGGCAAGGAATTGAGGCTGAAACAGCAGTATTTCTTTGTTTCTGCTACTGTGCAGAGGGTTTGTATGCGTTTTATTGCCAAACATAAGGACTGGATGACTTTCCCCGATTATGTGCAGTTTCAGCTGAATGACACGCATCCTGCGTTGGCGGTTGCGGAATTAATGCGGGTTTTGATGGACGAGTATTATCTGGAATGGGACGACGCTTGGGATATTACTAGGCGGGCTTGTGCGTACACGAATCATACGTTGTTGTCCGAGGCGTTGGAAAAATGGCCTGTCGAGCTGTTTTCTAGGCTGTTGCCACGGATTTATGGTCTGGTGGAAGAAATAAATCGGCGTTTCTGTGCGAATCTGATTGCCTGGTACGGCAACGACCCTGACAAGATACGCAAAATGGCTGTTGTAGCGGACGGGCAAGTGAGAATGGCACATTTGGCGATTGTGGGCAGCCACTCGATAAACGGCGTGGCGGCGATTCATACGAACCTGCTGAAAACACAGGAACTGGCGGACTTTTTCCATATTTATCCCGAAAAATTTAACAACAAGACAAACGGCATAACGCCGCGGCGTTGGCTGGCTTATTGTAATCCTGCGTTGTCGAAATTGATAACGGATAAGATTGGGGACGGCTGGGTTTCGGATTTGGACGAGTTGACGAAGTTAAGACCGCTTGCGAAAGATGCGGCGTTTCATAAGGAATTTATGGACGTTAAGCGGGCGAATAAGGTCAAGTTGTCGAATTATATCAAGGATAAATATGAGATTCTGGTGGATCCCGACTCGATATTTGACATTCAGGTCAAGCGGTTGCACGAGTACAAGCGGCAGTTGCTGAACATTTTCCACGTGATTGACTTGTACAATATTTTGAAATTGAACCCGAATTTTGACGTGCCGCCTCGGACTTTTATTTTCAGTGCGAAGGCTCATGCGAATTATTATCGGGCGAAGTTGATAATTAGGCTGATAACGTCTGTGGCGAATATAGTCAACAACGACCCTGCAATAAAAGGGCGTTTGAAGGTCGTTTTCTTGGAGAATTATCGGGTTTCGCTGGCGGAAAAATTGGTGCCTGCGTGTGATGTTAGCGAGCAGATTTCCACGGCTGGCAAAGAGGCATCGGGTACGGGGAACATGAAATTCATGCTAAACGGTGCGGTTACGATTGGCACGATGGACGGTGCAAATATCGAGATTCGCGAGGAAGTGGGCGACGATAATATTTTCATTTTCGGCATGAGTGCCTCGGAGGTTACGGCATTGCGGAACAGCGGGACGTATGCCCCTTGGAATATCTCGAACATGGATTACAATGTGCGATTGGTCTTGACGACGTTGATAAACGGGACGTTGTCGCCCGATTCCGAGATGTTTAGGGAATTATATGACGCTATGTTAAACGGTCATAGCGGTGCACCAGCTGATGAATACTTTGTTTTGCAAGATTTTGCATCGTACAAAGAGGCACATCACAAGCTGGGCGAGGCGTATCTTGACCCTGACAAATGGGCGACGATGGCGATAATGAACGTGGCGATGAGCGGGAAGTTTTCCAGCGACCGCACGATTAAGCAGTATGCTGATGAGATTTGGGGTATGAAATCGGTTGAAATAAAATAAAAACTGCTTTGTCAGACTTGGCTTGGGTTTTTGAGCGGCGGGGAGCTTTCCTGCCGCTTTTTTTGGGCGGAGGGCGGAGGGCGGAATGACATTACCAAAATTTTTGACTTTTTCCCGTTGTTTGTGGTATAATGATAAAAAAGTTGGATGGTGATGAAATGCGGAAAAGGAAGCGGCTGATAACGCATGAGGGATTGATTCAAGTGCTAGAATCCGACCCGCAGGAGTTGGTAAAATTTGTAAACGCCATTTTTCAAACTAACCACGACCCCGAGACGGCAGAGGTAAAATTTTTGCAGACCAAAATGCAGCAATTCTCCGATGCACAAGGCACAATCGGCGGCAGCATGGCAACCGACCTGAAAGCCGACTTGATTTTTTCGGTAAACGGCGTTATCTACCAAATCGAGGTGCAGACACAGCACGACAACACCATGCTGGTGCGGTTGGTTGAGTATCAATTAAACGGCTTGATTGCAAATTTACATGAATTGCAGCTGGATTCAAAGCATAAAACCAGCATTTCGCTACCGCAAATGGCACTAATTGCAATCGACAAAAGCGACCAAGTACCCGATTTTTACGAGGTTGAGTACATTGACACGCACACGCAAGGGAAATTGGTGCAAAAATTCCCAGTAATAAAATTATGGGAGCAAAGTGTTCAAAGCCTGTCGCAAGACGGAAAAAAGCTGATGTTGCCGTTCTTGATAAACCGTTACAAAAAAGCGTTTGTCAAGAACCCAAAGGACGAGCAAGCGGCAAGGGATTTTGTCAAGGACAGCCGAGAAATTTCGGACACGCTTAACAAGCTAGCCGCCGAGCATCGGGTATCAAGCAAGTCGTTGCACATTATGCGAATGGCACAAGTGGCATTAACAAATGGATTTCTTAACGAGTATATCGATAAAAACAATCCCGCTAGAAAGGAAGTTGAGGATATGATAGTGTTTGAGGAACGGGAGCGGACTAAGAATAGTGCGGATTTGCTTATTGAGCAGGGTAAGGCGGAGTTGCAGCCAATAGTGAAGGGATTGGAGCAGACTATTCAAACCTTGTTAGGTAAAATTCAAGCTTCGGAACAGGCTAGAAAAAAGGAAAAACAAGCCATGCGATTGGAGCAACAGGCTAGGGAAAAGGTCATGCGATTGGAGCAACAGGCTAGAGAAGAGACTATGCGGCTGGAGCAACAGGCTAGAGAAGAGGCTATGCAAAAGCAAATAGCCGAGTTACAAGCCCAAGTATCCGCCAAAACAGCCAAAAATCACGGCTCGTAAAATAATTGCTGCAAATAGCTACGTGTGCAGGATTTCGTTTTTAGCAAAAACGAAGGTTTTTTCTGTCGATTTTTTGCATAAATTGGCGAAATTTGTTATAATGGGTTTGGTGATGGGGATGGACAGATTTTATCTTTATTTTGGGAAAATGATGTGGGTATTGTTGCTGACGGTCGGGTTTGTGGCGGTTGGCGTGATGTATCACGGTATGCGGGTTGTTCAGTGGTCGCAATTTGCCTTGTTTGTCGGTGGGGTGGTTGCGTTTGTTATCATGGGATTTATTTTGGTATTGGCTAGACTGTCTATCATGCGGGTTGGCGGGCATTGAAAAATGGGTAAGATATTGCTTGTTATGCTGGCGGTTGGGAGTGCGGTGGTTTTTAGCACTCCCATTAGTGCATTTTTATTTTCGTTGACAACGGCAGTTTTTCCGATGTTTGCGATTTCTACGGTTGGCACGGCTCTTGGTTGGTTTCGGTTGGTGGTTTTGGTGGCGGGGGTGGTTGTTGGAGCGGTTGCTTTTGGGAAGCATGACATTGAAACTGCCATTTATGCAGTTGGGTTTTTTGTGTGTTTGGAATTTTCGTTTAAGGTTTGGAGTTATGGTGCTTTTAATTTTGTGCAATTATTGGTGGTTTTTGTGCTGTGTATGGTTATTTTGTGTATCGGTGGTTGGATTTTAAACTTTACAAAAAGTACAGACAATAAAGCAAAAGATAAACCTACTCCGTTGTGCCGCTCCTTTTTGAGCTGAAACAGTGCCGTTGTGTTTGACCATTCGGATTTTTTTGCGGTTCGAGAGTAACTTCTACTTTCCTCTTGCAAAGGATTTATTGTGTAATTATTGTAGATTGTTGCTTTTATTGGGGTGGATTTTTTATCGTTGGGATTGTTTTGTATTGGGCGGTTGTCGTTATTTGGTTGATTTTTGTACATAACGAGGCAAAAACACCACTTTAAACAAATACCACCATAAATAACCACCTGTTTTTGTACAATTTTACCAATGTAATCTATTTGTAACAAACCCAACACAAATTCTTATACAAAAATCACGCCACAAAAACGCAAATATTCTACTTGACTCCACCTCCAAGGCGAGGTATAATTATACGAAATCGTGTAATGAATATCGTTTGGTATATCGGTCGGAGTGCGGGTTTTTGTCGGAGTGCGGGTTTTTGGCGAAAATTACATGAAGTATGCCATTGCCGTGTTCCTGCCATATGCACCACCGTACACCTTAGTTTGCAGGGACGGATAATATCCACCCCCTACGAAATTTCAACAAATTCACGATTCTTGACACACAGAATTTTTTACTCTACAATAAACAATCAGCAAAATCAAAAAAATTCACAAAAGGGGTTGACAAAGTTGCCTAACTATGCTATAATGAGCAGAGCAGAGCAGAGCAGAGCAGAGCAGAGCAGAGCAGAGCAGAGCAGAGCAGAGCAGAGCAGAGCAGAGCAGAGCAG